>NZ_JASATC010000024.1:0-91782 GCF_038440135.1 Pseudomonas sp. OTU5201
TGTCGGAGCTGGCTTCCCAGCGAAACGAGGCGATTCGCTGGCAAGCCAGCTCCTACGGGCAATGCAGCTGCTTGCAGCACGTCAAGCGGACATAGCCAAAGAAAGCGCCCAGCCATGCGCTGGGCGTGAAGAGTCGGACGAGAAGACGAACGAGACGAAAAAAACCTGAATCTAAAACGGAATAATTTCGTTTGAGCCGTCAGCAAGGGTTCTGACCTTGACCGGCAGGATGCGCGGCAAGGCCGTCAGCAAGGCATTGGTATCGTCTGAGCGGAACACGCTGGAGACGCGCAGGCTCTCCACTTCCGGGGCAACGCGCAGCGGTTTCTCCCGGTAGCGGGACACCTCTGCCGCGACCTCGGCCAAGGGCACATCGTTGAAAATCAGCTTGCCCTCGCGCCAGGCAGTGATGGCATGAACGTCGATGCGCTGCACCGGTCCGACGCTGCCGTCTGCCCTTACCCGAACGCCATCTCCGGCCAGCAACGGCCGACTTGCCGCACCCTGCCCGCCTGCCACCAGCACCTGCCCCGACGCGACTGCCACGCGCATCTCCTGAGCGTCATGACGGACGTTGAAGCGGGTACCGGTGACCGTCACGCGGCCAGGCCCGGCTTCCACCACAAAGGGCCGCGCCTTGTCCGGGGTCACGCTGAACATCGCCTCGCCGGCATCCAGCCGCACCAGGCGGCGGTCGTCACCGTCGAGGACGGTGACGCGGGTCCGGCCATTGAGGTCGAGCGTCGAACCATCCGCCAGCGTGACCTGGCGGCGCTCGCCAAGCTGGGTGACAAAGGTGTCACCGCGCAGAGAAAAGGGATCGAACAGGTAGGTCGCCCCACCCGCCAGCACCACACTGGCTGCAGCCGCCAGCGCGCCCTGCAGGAAACGCCGGCGCGACGCTACCGGCAAGGCTCGAACCTCCGCCGCGCAGAGCGCGCGCAGGCGTTGCTCGGGGATCAGGTCGGCAGCGCTCCACATCTGCTCGAGCAACCGGTACTCCTCACGGTGCAACGCATCCGCCTGCAGCCAGGCTTCGAAGCGGCAGCGCTCCTCGGCGCTCTGCTCGGGGTCGCGATTGCGGCTGAACCAGTGGGCAGCCTCGTCTCGTACATTGCAGGCGTGCGTCATCGTTGCGCCGTCCAGGTGGCGGGAATCAGGCTGCGGTCGTTGTCCATGGATCGGGTCTTGGTGCCCTGTCTGGTAGGTCCGGCTCATGAAGCGCTCAAGTCCAGGCGCTCACGCAAATGGCGAAGGGTGCGGATCATATATCGCTCCACCATATTCTTGGATAACCCCAGGCGCTCGGCAATTTCCGCCTGGCTCAGCCCTTCCAGCTTCTGCCAGATGAAAACCTGCCGGCAGTTCACGGGCAACTCGGCTAGCACCTTCTCGATGGAATCCGCAAGCTGCACGGCGTGCATATAGGCCTCGGGGTCGTTCCTCCCCTCCTCGTCCTGCCCGGCCATGTCCAGTTCAAGCTGGGCGCGGCGCTCCTCACGGCGGAACTGATCCACCGCGATGTTGCGCGTGGTCTGGTGCAGGTAGGCGCGGGGTTGCTGGACGTTGCCCTGGTCGGTTTCCAGGACGCGCACAAAGGCGTCGTGGGCCAGATCCTCGGCGCGATGGCGATTTCTCAACCGGCGCGTCCACGTGCCGATGAGTTCTTCATAGTGTTCGAAGAAGCCATGATTGCGCTGAGGCATCTGGGGATAGGAAGGGTCGGAAATCGAAAGGCGCGAATGATAATAGCTTGCAAGTATTCCCGCAATTTCCCCTTCCCCGCTTCCAGTCGCCAGCCGACGAAACCACCTTGTCTGCCCATATGGAGCCCATGCACCTTTGCAGGTATCTTCTCCAGCCGTCGCCAACCGCCCCACAGGAAGTGCCTGTTCCATGAGCCGTACCACCCTCCAGGCCGCTGTCTTCTGTCTTGCCGCCCTCTGTTCGGCTGCCACCTTTGCCAAGGTGGAAGTCCAGCCCGTCCAGCACACCAAGGCGGGCCGGATTCTCGCCGTGCAGATTTCCGAAGACATTGCCCCCGGTGACTACGAAGCACTGATGAAAGGATTGCGTGCCAACGCCGGCAAGTTCGACCGCAAGCTGGTGTTGCTGGACAACATCGGCGGCAGCGTGACCGAAGCCATCCGCATGGGCCGCCTGCTGCGGGAAACCGGCTTCGATGTGATGGTCCCTACCGACGGCGTGTGCCAGGGCAGCTGCGTCTACCTCCTGGCCGCCGGCCGCAACAAGACCGTGCGTGGCTACGTCGGCCTGCATCGCCCCTACTTCCCCCACGGCGACTCCGCGCAGGTTGCCCCCGTCGGCAGCCGCTACAGCCCCACCGCGTACCTCAGGGAAATGAACGTCCCCCTGAGCCTGCTGGACGAGATGAACAGCATCGAGCCAACGCGCATGCGGGTGCTGACGAAGGATGAGCTGGCGAAGTACCGGTTGAACTGACGGCGGCCACCCTACGGGGCTGCTGCGTGGACTTGCCTATGCCCCCTATAAGGTGGCATCGCGGATGCAGCTAGCCAGATCGTAGCCCGGATGAAATCCGGGAGCGGCAATCGGACTTTCCCCGGATTTCATCCGGGCTACTGACTGCGTGGACTTGCCTATGACCCCTATAAGGTGGCATCGCGGATGCAGCTAGCCAGATCGTAGCCCGGATGAAATCCGGGAGCGGCGATCGGACTTTCCCCGGATTTCATCCGGGCTACTGACTGCGTGGACTTGCCTATGACCGCTATAAGGTGGCATCGCGGATGCAGCTAGCCAGATCGTAGCCCGGATGAAATCCGGGAGCGGCAATCGGACTTTCCCCGGATTTCATCCGGGCTACTGACTGTTCGCGAGCAAGCTCGCTCCTACAGACATTCCGACTTCATCCTGCAAATGACGACCCAGTCCACCAGGGCATCGGCAAGGAACAGGCCCAGGCCTACCAGCACGGCGGGCAGCAAGGTTGGACTGGCGGTCCAGCCGATGCAGGCCACCGTGATGATGTCGTTGGGAATAGTCATGTAAGCCCCTTGTGCGTTGACGATGGGAGGTGTCGGGGCCACTCTGGAACAGGCGACTCGCGGGCGGACTGCTCAGATCAACCCAAGCGTCAGCGCCTTCAGCGTCGCCGCGGCGCGAGTCGAGCAATTCAGCTTGCGGAATACGTTCTCGACATGGGTTCGCACCGTGCTCGGGCTGATGCCGAGATCGCGCGCCACTTCCTTGTTACTCGCACCCGTGCTGATGCGCCGGAGTATCTCTGTCTCCCGCTCCGACAAGGTGCCGCTGGCAGTCTTGCACAAGGCCGCCGAGCGCTCTCCACGGGCGGCGGCAATCACCGCCTGGCATGCCCTCGGATCGAAACGCCCCTGCCCCGCTTCAGTCTCCAGCAACCGTGCGGCCTCGCCGTCGCTGAATGCCGGCCGCCATGGACGTTCGGCCCGCAAGGCCTGCCAGGCCAGCGCCGCAGCCAGCAGGCGGTGGTCAGACTGCAAGGCGTCACCACTGAAGGCGCGGAAGTAGCCACTGCCATCCAGCCGTTCATAGGCATGAGCGGCCAGTTGACCGGGGACGGTCAGTCCACCGATATGACCGCACGCGCGCAAGGTCCAGTACGGCACCAGCCGCACCTGTTCCTGGTCGCCAGCAAGCAGCGGCCCCGGCGTGTTCCAGATTCGGTTAGGCACCGCCGCGCGGCCGATGCCGTGGATGAGCGCGGCGCGTCCCAACTGCTCGACGCTACCCGACGGCAGCCCCCACAGCCTGGCGGCTTCGCGCACCAGATCAGCTGCCTGGCGTGAATAGCCGGTAAGCCAGGGCAGCTTGAGGTCGATCACGTCACCCACCAACGTCAGCGGGACCTGTGCGTCGCCGCCCATTGCACTTGGCGGGAAATCTTCGGGCAGATGCAGGGCCTCCAGCCAGTCGGCTGCATTGCGCACCAGTTCGGCGGCCAAGGATGCCGGGTAGCGGCGGTCGCCCTGGGAAGCGATCCACTCCAGCGCCGAGTCCAGGCCATGAACCCGGGAGAGAATTTCCAGGTCGCCCGCCAGCACCACCAGATACACCACCTCCGGCACGTCGGGATGGCGCAGACCAAGCGGATTGCCCAGGCCATCGAACTGCTCGAACACGTGGCGCAACCCCAGCTCGACATCGGCGTTCAAGCCCAGCGTGCGGGCGATATCACCGGACACCTCGCAATGCACTTCGGCCAGGGGCGCGGACTTGCGCATGGCGCGAAGCCCGGACGGCCCCAACGTCTGGCTGAGCATCGCACGGCGACCGCCGACATCATCCCCCAGCAGGTGCATGAAGCCCTCGGCGTTAGCCGTGCAGCCTGACCAGCGCAGCAGCGCCACCTGACGCGCAACGTCGGCCCATCCATCGTCGCCACCACAGGACTGCGCCAGGAGGCCGGCGAGGCGTGCGGTACGTCGGGATTGGTCGATGGGCTGGCCCATGCTCAGATCCCCCACCATCGCCAGGGCCAGGATGGCGTCGCCCAGTACAACGCAGTCGGTGTCCATCAGGTTGCTCTCCACGGATTCGCTCGCATTCTCGCCGACCTGCCTCGGATAAACGACCGATACCGGCACACTCGGGCAATCCCGACACTAGGCACTCCCAAGCACAGGAGATCCCACCATGTCCAAACCCAAGACCCTCGCCCTGGCACTCGCCATGACGACTTCCCTCTTCACCCTCGGCAGTCAGGCCGCCACGGCGACCCCCTCGGTCGTGATCGTCCACGGCGCTTTTGCCGACGGCTCCGACTGGGCCAAGGTAGTGCCACTGCTGCAAGCCGAAGGCATCAGGGTAACCGTGGTGCAGAACCCGTTGACCTCGCTGGCCGACGATGTGGCCGCCACCCAACGCGTGCTGAACAACCAGGAAGGCGACGTGGTGCTGGTTGGGCACTCCTGGGGCGGCACGGTGATCAGCCAGGCCGGTGCCGACAAAAAAGTGCGTAGCCTGGTCTATGTCGCGGCCTTCGCGCCCAACGCCGGGCAGAACACCAAGGAGCTCTACAACGGCTACCCGTCGCCGCGCGGGGTGAGCCAGATCGCGCCCGACAAGAACGGTTTCCTCTATCTGACGCCGCAAGGCATGGCCACCGACTTCGCCCAGGACGTATCGCGCGAGCAGGCCGCCGTGATGGCCGCCACCCAGGGGCCGATCCGCGCGGCAGCGTTCGAAGAGAAGACCAGCATCGCCGCCTGGAAAGGCAAGCAGAACTGGTACGTTGTGGCCGGTCAGGACCATATGATCCAGCCGGACCTGCAGCGTGACTTCGCCAGGAAGATTGGCGCCAGCGTCACCGAACTCGACTCCAGCCACGTTCCGCAGCAGTCACGCCCGGATGAGGTGGCCAAGGTGATCATCAAGGCCGTGCAGAGCACCCATTGACCTGGATGCGACACGGCCGCACCTGAGGCGCGACCGTGTCGCAGTGGCCTGTCACGCTCAGGTGATGTCGTGGAGCGTGACAATCAAGGCCCCCGAGTTGTAGCCGTAGAGTCCCGTTACATCATTGGTGCACAGCAACAGCCGACCGGGCGGCCGCTCCGACCAGACGCGGTCACTCGTGCCGAGCAGGCGCCATGCGGATACCCCATCCCGACCATTCACCCGGACCAACAGCGCCATCCAGGGCGCATCAGGTCGACGATCAGTCGAGTGGTTGCACAGTGGTGCGGGGTCAAGCCCGGCAGAGATACGAGCGACCTCCCTTTCGATCGCGTCTTCCCGAAGCAGATGACCACGCGGCGCTCAGAACACCGCAAGGGTGTAGCTGAGGATCAGCCGGTTCTCGTCAATGTCGGTGCGGTAGTTGGAGCGCGCCGTAACATTGCGCACACGTACCGAGACGTTCTTCAGGGGGCCGCTCTGTACGGTGTAGCCGATGTCCAGGTCGCGTTCCGAATCCTTGCCCTCGAAGCTGCCGGTTTCGACATTGTCACCGCGGATGTAGCGCACGCCGGCAATCAGACCAGGAACCCCGAGGGCAGCGAAGTCGTAGTCGTAGCGCACCTGCCAGGAGCGTTCCTCGGGCGAGGCGAACTCGTAGGTGGGCACCTCGTTACCCAGCGGAGAGACAGTGACGAATGTCCGTGGGAAGCCCTGGTCGCCGAACATTGCCTGGTAGCCCAGGTAGAAGGTATGGCCGCCGCGTCGGGCAGACAGCAGCGAGTAGAACGCGCGGTTATCGATCTCGCCGATCCGCTCCTGGCCATCCTCCGTGGAGTCGAAGTAGCCAAGGTTCGCGCCCAGTGTCCACCGGCCCAGGGGCTCGCTGTGTTTCAGGCCGAGGAAACGCTGGTTGTAGAGGTCTTCCAGTTGGCCGTACCAGGCACTCAGGGTGGTCCGGTTCTGATTGAAGGCGTAGTCGCCGCCGGCATAGTTGAAGCGATCGGAGGTCATCAGACGGGCCCGGGCATCTCGCCGAGGGGCGAAACCCACGATGGCGCCGATTGCTTCGTCGCCTGCCTCGCTACGGATGCTGGTGGAACGCAGCTGGCCGGCCTGCAGCGTCAGCCCGGTGATCTCCGCGGTGCTGATGGCCACGCCCTGGTAGGTGTTGGGCAGCAGGCGGTTGTCGGTCAGGGCCAGCACCGGAACATTGGGTTGCAGCTCACCCAACTTCAGTTCCGTTTTCGAGACCCGCACCTTGGCCGTCAGGCCCAGACGGCTGTAGTCGTCCGGCGCGGTTTCGCCATAGACGCCGGGCAAGAGTCCCGTGCCCGCGCGGTCAGGGCTACTGTCCAGTTTCAGGCCGAGCACGCCGATGGCGTCAACGCCGAAGCCCACCGGCCCGGACGTATAGCCAGACTTCAGGTTGAGGATGAAGCCCTGGGCCCACTCCTCCGCCCTGGACTGCCGGCTCGGGCCGACGATGTCGGAAAAGTCGCGGCTGAAATAGTAGTTGCGCGCGGTAAGGGTGGCCGTGGAGTCGGCGATAAGGCCGCCCTCCTCTGCCTGGGCGCCCAGTGGCAGCGCGATGACGGTGGCAACGGCCAGCAACGGATACGGTTGCTTCTTATTGAAGGTCATGAGGTGTGCTCTTGTTCTTGTTGGGTGCTGGCAGCCCCTGTCACTGCGCCTTGGGCAGGCACAGGCCAGGGGAAGTCATGATTCATGCAGGCAGAGTCCGGCCCGGCTCAGGGGCAGACGCTGTAGTTCGGGCTTGATCAGGCAGAGGTGGACTCAAGCGGCTTCTCAGCCACGCAGCCGGTCGGGTCCGGTCGGTGCCAGAGGAACACCAGGATGGCCGCTGCACCGATCAGGCCGGGCAGTGCAAAAGCCAGGAAGCTCGCCTGGATCGGCAACTGCGCCGCGTGTAGCGCGCCACCCAGCAGCGGGCCGATGATGGCGCCAATGCGGCCAATCCCCATGGCCCAGCCGAGGCCGGTGGAGCGGATGTGCGCCGGGTAGAATTGCACGGCGCAGGCGTTGGCGAGAATCTGCGTACCGATGGTGCAGGCGCCGGCCACGCCGATCAGCAGGTACAGCACCGGCAGCGGCGATTTCAGCGCAAGCAGGCTGAGCGACAGCGCGCCGAGGGTGAAGAAAGCGAACAGCACACGACCCAAGCCGATGCGGTCACCCAGCCAACCGCCACCAATGGCCCCGAAAATGGCGCCGAAGTTCAGCACCAGCAGGAACGCCAGGCTGGAGTTGAGCCCGTAACCGGCCGAGTTCATCAACTTGGGTAGCCAGGAACTCAGGGCGTATACCATCAACAGGCAGCAGAAGAAGGCCGCCCAGAGCATTAGCGTGTTCAGCGAACGTCCGTCGTGGAAGAGCTGGGAGATGGCCACCTTACCGGCCTGTCCCTTGGCCAGGATGAGCTGGTCACCGACGTTCGGACGGTACTCGGGCACGGCCTGCGCCAGCAGGGCCTGGGCACGATCGAACTGCCCCTGGCGCACCAGGAAGTTGAGCGATTCCGGCAGCTGGCGCACCAGCAGCGGCAGCACCACGAGCGGAACCACGGCAACGAAGAAAACCGACGGCCAGCCCCAGCTGGGCATCAGCAGCATGCCCAGCCCTGCGGACAGCATGCCGCCCACCGAGTAGCCGCTGAACATGATGGCAACCAGGGTGCTGCGAATTTTCCTGGGGGCGTATTCGTTCATCAGCGCCACGACGTTGGGCATGACGCCACCGATGCCGAGCCCGGCAATGAAGCGACAGATCGCGAACTCTTCCGGCGTGCGCGCAAAGCCGTTGATCACGGTGAAACCGCTGAACAGGACCACGCACGTCATGATCGTTTTGCGCCGTCCGATGCGGTCGGACAGCGGGCCGAAGAACAGCGCGCCAAACATCATTCCCACCAGCGCACAGCTACCGAGCATCCCGGCCTGGAGCGCGGTCAGGTTCCAGGTCTGCATCAGTGCGGGCAGCACCACGCCGTAGATGACCAGGTCATAGCCGTCGAAGATGATGATCAGCGCGCACCAGAACAGCACGCGTGCATGGAAGGCATTGAAGCGGGCCCCGTCGAGCAGGGCGGAAACGTCGATAGTACGCATGGCATGGCTCTTCTTGTCATTGTTATAGAGCCGGGGCCAGCATCGAGGCCGACCCCGGTGGAACGCGGCGGAATCAGGCGCAGTTGCTCAGCGTCTCCCACCCCAGGCGTGCGCGGGCTTCGGCCACGTCGCCGTCCAGGTCATGGTTCCACAACCAGTCGAAGCGGCTGGCGAGGGTAGCGCCCAGGGATTGCTCGTTGTCCCCGATAGTCGGGTCGCGTAGCTCGTACAGCTCGCCCGCTTCCCAGGAAGTGCGTTGTACGCGGCAGGCGCGAGGACGGCGCAAGGCGTCGTAGGCCGCCAGCAACTCGCCGAGGTTGCCCTGGCTCACTTGCGGGTCGCCCAGCAAGCGAGCCAGGAAGTAGGCGTCTTCCAGGCCCTGCCCGGCGCCGGCGCCTTGGTGCGGCAGCATGGCGTGAGCCGCATCGCCAATCAGCGCCACGCGGCGGTGCACATAGCCGGGCAGCTCGGCCAGGTCGTGCAACGCCCAGTGCGTTGGCGCCGGGATGCATTCCAGCAGGATGCGCGCGGCATCGCCCCAGCCGGAAAAGGCTTCGAGCATCTCGCGCTGGCTGGCCTCGCGTACCCAGGGGGCATCCTGGGGCCAGGTTGGCGTGGGATTGCTGCGGTCGGAAACGAAGGCCACCACGTTGATGATGCGGCCCTGCTTCACCGGGAAGGTCAGGATGTGGCCGTCGAGGCCAAGGTACATCTGCGGTACGTCTATCAGATGTTCGTCGACACCGGCGGCGCGATAGGCCTCACGCAGGCGCAGGCTGTCGATCAGGCCACGGTAGGCGCAGGTGCCGCTGAAACGCGGCGCGGCCGGCGCGGTGCCAATGCCATCCAGCACATGGCTGCGGATGGCAGACTTGATGCCGTCGGCGGCGATCAGCAGGTCGCCCTGGTACTCGCTGCCATCGGTGAACAGCACGCGGGCCTCCTGGCCCTGCTGCTCCACACGGACGGCGCGCTTGTTGAACCGGGCCACACCCTCAGGCAGCCGACTCGCGAGCACATCAAGGAAGTCCGCACGGTGTACCGAAGACTGCCCGACACCCTGGGCCACGCTGGCGCCGATGTAGCCTGCGTCGGTGCTGCGACGCCACTCGAACCACACGTCCTGCCAGGGCTCCGGGGTGCGGTCGGCGACCTGCCCGTAAGGCTCGGCCAATCCCAGGCCGGCGATGGCCCGGACGGCGTTGGCGCCGAAGGAAACGCCCGCGCCCACTTCACCGAAGGCCGGAGCGGACTCGAACAGTTGAACGTCGAGATGGGAGTGGCGGCACAGATCCAGTGCCAGGGCGACGCCGGAGATACCGCCGCCGATGATGCCGACGCGCAAGGCAGGCTTCTTGCTCATGTTCGTACCCGTGATGGTGTTGTTGTTGGAGTGGAACCATCATGGCGAACCCGGGAATATTGATAAATGCACCGACCCGCATACAGACTATTACGACTGTGAATATTCCTCTCGACCCTCCCGCACCGCGAGACGCCCCATGGACCTGCGTGACCTCGACCTGAACCTGCTGGTGGTTTTCAACCAGTTGCTGATCGACCGACGCGTTTCGACAGCCGCTGACAACCTGGGGCTGACCCAGCCAGCCGTCAGCAACGCACTCAAGCGCCTGCGTACCACCTTGCAGGACGATCTCTTCGTCCGCACCTACCAGGGCATGGAGCCCACCCCCTATGCGGCGCAACTGGCCGAGCCGGTGTCACTGGCCATTCATACCCTGCGCGAGGCGCTGAGCCGGCAGGACAGCTTTGACCCGCTGACCTGCGAGCGTACTTTCACCATTGCCATGACCGACATCGGAGAAATCTATTTCACCCCGCGCCTGATGGACGCCCTCGCCCGCCTGGCACCGAAATGCCGTATCAGCACCGTGCGCAACACCTCGGTGACCCTGATCGAGGCGCTGCAGAACGGCACTGTCGATCTCGCCGTAGGGCTGCTACCCCACCTGCAAGCAGGCTTCTTCACGCGTCGACTGTTCCACCATCGTTACGTGTGCATGTGCCGCAAGGACCATCCGGTCAATCGCCAGCCGCTGACCCTGGAACGCTTCTGTGCCTACGGCCATGTGCGCGTGGTCGCGGCCACGACCGGGCATGGCGAAGTGGATGCCCACATGGCCCGCATCGGGATCGAGCGGGACATCCGCCTCGAAGTCCCTCACTTCGTCGCCGTCGGCCACATCCTCCAGCGAACCGACCTGCTCGCCACCGTGCCCGAGCGCTTCGCCGAATCCTGCGTCGAACCCTTCGGCCTGGTCGCCCTGCCCCACCCGGTACAACTACCGGAGATCGACATCAACCTGTTCTGGCATGCGAAGTACCACCGGGACTCCGCCAACCGCTGGCTCAGACAGTTGATGTTCGAGCTGTTTTCAGACTGACCACGCGACAGCCGGGCGATCGTACCGCCCCAGTCCAGCGAATGACTTGCAGCCTGTTTGCTCAGAGCCGGGCGGACCCGGTGTGCATGTGCGTCCTCACAGCAAAACTGCTTTTGCCGAAGGCGTCTTCTTGTGTACGGGCGCGATATCAGGCATCGCCTCGGCGACCTCTTCCAGGCCCGGATCCGGGTCGGGGAACGAGTAGCGTTCCGCCCGAGAGTAGGTCGGCAAACGGCGTGTATGTTCGGGGGATTTTGCGGGGTCCGGAGGTGTCTGGATCCTGATCGTTTTGTCGCTACAGCTTGAGATGCTCATGGTGCTCTCGATAAAGCCCGGACTACTGCGGGCCGGTCAGATGAGCATTGCAGCGCGCGCAACCTAGGTCGGTGCGCTACCGCACTCATACACGGTAGAGGACAAGGCTCAAGCCTTGGGCCCCTGATGGGGTGGCGGTTCCTCGCTCTGCGGCAAGCGTGCCGCCTCGTTCGCTTCCTCAGCGCTACGCAACAGCAGCTCGCCAGGCGTTTTCAAGGGGAGCGGACCTGTGGGACGACGTTTGCCGAGTTTTCGACGCAGGTTGGGATCAATGTAGGTGTGCATGACGACCTCAGGGGTGAATGCGATGCAGGATTGCAGTCGCTCGCATCGATCATTGCAGGTAAGGCGAGTCACCTCGGTGCGCCAGCCCACAGAGGGCTAAGTGCCCTAGCGCACCGACTTCGCGCAGCCAGCCTGACAGCATGCTTGCAGCACGCCATTCCGCCTGTGAGGAGCCGACATGACCGCCGAAACCGATAGCCACGCACCTGATACTGTCGATGCCGCTGCGCAGGAACTTGAGAGCCTCGCGCGCATACAACGAACACGCGCCCTCTACCACTTCCTCGACAGGGTCGACGCCATTATCAAGAAACGATGTGCGCTGATGCCGGAACGGCAAGCCGAGGGGAGAATTCCAGGCGAACAGCGCCTGCAGCAGGAGAATCAGCCTCCCCAGTCTTTCGGCTGTGCCATCACCCCACGTGGTGATGACGAACTCATCGACAACACACCTGTCGAGACTCCAAGGCGCTGATCCTCAGCGGTCGGCGGCCCTCCCGGCGACAGCCCGGTTGACCGCGAATCAACAGTGCTATGCGCGATGGCGCACCGACCGAACACCCCGCTCCTGAAATGATGATTGCGATGAGCGCTCGCCCATTCGCGAGTCCCGCCATCCAATGATCGAGGCCAGACAATGAGCAGGGTTCTTGCAGACATCATCAAGGGCAAATGGCGAGAGCTGGTGGGTACCGCCAGGGTCGTCTGGGATGAACTGACAGTGGCCGAGTTGATTGGCTCCGAAGGCGATACCCAGAAGCTGGCCAACCTGATCCAGGAGCGCTACCAGATGACGCATGAAGAAGCCGAGAAGCAAGTGATCAGCTTTTTCGAGAGAAGCCGCACGCTCTGACAGCGAGCTCCGACGCAAGGCCAGTCTGGTAAAGGAGATGACCATGATTACCGCGTATTTTGTCGTGGCGAGAGGCTCCGGCAACATCATCCGGATCACCCGACGCGAAAGCGTGCCAGACGATACCCCCACCGTGATCAACGTGCCGGTGTCGACCGCCAGCCTGATGCGCTACGAGGACTTCCACGCCCACAGCGAGGGCCTGATCAGCCTGCAAAACGTCACTCGGCTGGTCAAGGCCGACAATCCCAAGCAGCAGAATTCTTGCCGGATCTTTTGATCTGCGAGCCGCCCTTCAGCTGCGCCTCGCAGCTCGGCGCGCGACCAATCGCCCAGGGCGAATAAAGCCATGGCAGCAGCTGGATGCAGGGGGAGCGGCTTAGGCGTGCTTGGCGGGCAGTACGTAGGGCAGTAGGCGGTCGGTCTCTTTCTTCACCACCGCATAGCACTCGCAACTCAACGCCTCGAGTCTGGGACGGTCGAGCACGGTGATGTGCCCGCGGCTGTACTCGATCACGCCCAGCTTCTGCAGCTTGCCGGCGGCGTCCGTGACACCTTCGCGGCGCACGCCAAGCATGTTCGCGATCAATTCCTGGGTCATCGTCAGGTGGTTGCTTGGCAGGCGATCCAACGACAACAGCAACCAGCGGCACAACTGCTGGTCGATCGAATGGTGCCGGTTGCAGACCGCCGTTTGTGCCATCTGGGTAATCAAGGCCTGGGTGTAGCGCAGCATCAGAAACAACAGCCCTCCGTGGCGATTGACCTCGGCTTTCAACTGATGCCCGTGCAGCCGGTAAGCGTGGCCGGCACTTTGCACGATGGCTCGGCTCGGGGTGCTTTCCCCCCCCATGAACACCGCCAAGCCAATCACCCCTTCATTACCGACGACCGAGATTTCCGCCGACGAGCCGTTCTCCATCACATAGAGCAGGGAAACGATCGAGTCCGTGGGAAAAAACACATGCCGCAGGGTGTCCCCCGACTCGTACACGACCTTACCGAGCGGCAACGGTACCAGTTCGAGCTGAGGAATCAGGCGTTGCTGAACGTCTTCAGGCAATGCGGCGAGCAGGTGGTTCTGCAACGGCGAAGGCGTGTGCGACATAGGGGTAACCCTTGAACCGAGCACCTGAGAATGCCCAACCCTTTTAAGAATAGAACAACTGGATAACCACGGAGTTGGCCGCCGGACGCAGGGTATCCGGTGAACGGCTTTCCTGCTTTGTGCCCGCAGCCCGGACGCCTGGCCTCACTCTGTTCTTCCGAAGTCGCCCACTGTTGTTTCATGGGGCAACCGACAAGCCCTAACCCTTGGTCCGGTTTACCGACAAAGGCAAGTAATTGATGGCCAGAAGGTAGATAGTGGATGTCTACCCACCTCACCACCAGGCCGAGGTCAGCATGAAACGAAACTTCCCCGCGCACGTTGCATGGAGCGAAGCACGCATGAACGGTGACCACGCCCTGGCATTCGTTGCCGTTAAACCGCACAGCCCGGATACCCAAGCGAGCTTTCATCTGGTCTATGACCGAGCCAACTTTTCCCGACTCTCCGAAGCGCTCACCGCCGCCGAACGTGCAGTGAATAAAATCCTGAGCTTCGACGCACGCGACGCCCCCGTGTTCAGCTCGCCAGAATGCTGATGAACGCCAACCGGGGCATCGGCCCGGGGCGGCACACCCCCTGTCCGCACAGACAACTGAACCTGGTGATGTGGATCGATCAAGACGGCGCGAGAAGTACCTCAGCGCTGCCCTGCCCTCACCTGGCAACCTTAGAGGCCTACGCCGGTTTTATCAGCGCGGCCGTGGTGGACCCTATGGCTGACTCATAGCTGCCGAGGCCACGTTTCCACAGCCCGCACGTGCGGGCTTTTTTCTGAGGCCGAACACAGCAATCAGCTTATCTCGGGACGTTCCAGCAACATTTGACGCAGACAGAGCCGGTCAATCGCGCCGCGCCAGCTTGGGCCGGAACATGACGAGTGCGATCGCCAGGAACAGGAGAATGTGGATGAGCCCCCCGATATAGAAAGACGTGAGCACTCCCAGCGCCCACACAACCAACAAGACGATCACGATCGCTTCGAACATGCTCAATCTCCTTCCTCGGCCCGGCGCAGACCTGCTTCCTTGCAGGTTGCGGCCGAAGTCAAGGAGCGGTCTGTACGGCAACGCACTCAAGGCTAGCCGCTGACCATACCCGCCAGGCACGCGACCTGACAGCGACCTCACTGCAATCAATCCGGCTTGCGTGCCCTACCGAACAGACCACCGCCAGCACGCGGCGCAAGAGTGCAGCATGTGCACCGTCAGCAGACTTCTCGCTCAACCCCACGACGTCCGTGAGCTGCAAGGCAAAAGGAGGCGGTCATGGTGACCAACCGACTGCTCAGCGGCATCCCGGGGCGGGAACGTGACCGGATCCTGAATCGTTGCGAATCGGTAAACCTGGACTTCGGCCGCACGCTTTGCGAGGTAGACCAGCCCTACAGTCACGCCTACTTCCCACTTACCGGTTTCATCTCCCTGGTAGCGAAACTGGACGCCCATCGCCCCCTGGAGATGGGGCTGATCGGTAGCGAGGGCATGCTGGGCGTAACGCTTATGCTGGGCGTTCGCAAGGCGCCGAATCGAGCGGTGGTGCAAGGCGCCGGTAGCGCCTGGCGAATTTCTGCCCCGCACCTTTCACGCGAGCTGGGCGAGTGCCCCGCTCTGCAGCGTCGTATGAACCGCTACCTCTTCGTCTTGATGGCACAGTTGGCGCAAACGGCCGCCTGTACGCATTTCCATCAGATCCAGCCACGACTGGCTCGCTGGTTGCTGATGACCCAGGACCGCGCGCAGGCCGATCATTTCCATCTCACCCATGAGCTTCTTGCCGACATGCTCGGGGTACGCCGCAGCGGCATCACCGTGGCAGCGGGGGCGTTGCAGCAGAAACACCTCATTCACTATACCCGCGGTGAAATCACCATCCTCGATCGCTCCGGGCTCGAGGCGGCTGCGTGCGAATGCTACGGCGCAGTGACAGACTGCTACAGCAGGCTGCTTGGCTGAACGAGGCCCCCTGGCGCCCGATCATACTGCGTACTGGGCGCTTTTGATGAGATTGTTGCGCAGCGCCACTATCACCTCATAGATTCACTCGAACTCATCCGACCCCATACCGGTCGCCTTCCCTGGCAGGCCCTTCTCTCGCAGTTCTCTGCCCTGTCTGGTTAAACTGAGCCGTGCCTTACGCTCGCTTGCGTTGAACACGCCCCATTGCCCCGGCTTCGTGAGGATTGGCGTGAGGTTTTAGCTTCGAGAAACAGCGTTTCTCCCAGTGGCCCAAAGCAACGATGATGATGAACGGCGTTTAGGTGGGCACAGGCAGCTCGAGAACGGGTTTGTACGCTTTCCCAAACCCGCGGTTCAAGGCAGCCGATAGACGCCACCTAGGGTGCAGCCCCTGAGTCGCGTAGCTGAACATGCGGAGCAGAGAGCCTCTGCCTCTCTCTGACCAGGCAAACCACGAGTGCGGTAACACCGATGCAGAAAAAATAGAGTGCTTGAGGGCCGATATGGTCCATGAGCGCTCCAGCAACCAGAGGGCCGATGGTCGCGCCGATGCCGAACGTCATCAACAGCACTCCTGCTACGGAAACACGCAGTTCTGTTTCCAGCTTGTCATTGGCAAGGGCCACACCAAGCGGATACAGACTGAACTGCAGGAAGCCTACGACGGCACCGGCAAACATCACCCAGCCCAACCCGGGGGCATCCAGAAAGGCCAATGGCAGATAGGCGATGGAGAGCAATGCGGCTGTCAGTCGGATCAAGGTGACACGGGAATAACGATCCGACAGTTTTCCAAGGGGAAGCTGGGCTAACAGTCCCGCTGCAATGCTCGCGGCCATGAACTGACCGACCTGCGCAGGCGTGAATCCCAGGTGCGCGGCGAAGATCGGCGTCAAACCGTAAAGGCAGCCGTTCAGCAGTCCCGACGCGAGAATGGTGCCCAACGCCTGGGGCAAGCGGCGGAGATAAAGCATGGGTTGCACCCGCACCTGACTGATGGCGCTGGGCTGCATTCCCCGGTGCATGGCCATGGGCACCACGCCAATAGCAAAAGCGATGGCCACACCGGTCAAAACCGCCGCATCGAGCCCGTTGCCGAGGCTGAGCAGGAGTTGTCCGAGCATCATGCCGACGTAACTGGCCACCATGTAGATCGACAAGGCACCGCCACGGCGGTCGACCGGTGCGCAATCGTTCAACCAGCTCTCGATGACCATCAGCTGACACATCATCGCCGCCCCCACGATGAACCTCAGCGCGAGCCAAAGCGGCAGCCAATCACTCAATTGGTGGCTGAGCACTGCCGTGACGATCACACCAGCGCTCACCACAAAGGCACGGGCATGGGAAACGAGGCTAATCAGCCAGTAACCGATTCGGCCTCCAATCACCATGCCCAGCGCGTTGGCGGCCATCAGGGCGCCACCCCAGAGTTCAGCCGCACCCGCTGCGTTCAGGCGCAAGGCCAGGTAGGTCATCAGCAAGCTTGAGCCCAGCTGCATCAGCAGCGTTGCAGCGTAGATCGTTCCGAACGCCTTGGTGAGTGCGAACACGTTGAGCCCTGGATGAGTTGTGGTGGGAAATCAGGCAAGCCCGTGGCGCTGCTTCCAGTCACCGGGATGCACGACATAGCCGAACAGCGCATGGCCGCCATAGATGAGCTCGGTCCCTTCCGGAATCCAGAGGAGCTGGCCGGGCTCCACCCGATAGAGTTCACCGTTGGCCTTGAGCTCGAAACAGCCTTCGATGACGAAGATCACTTCGTCATACAGCAACGTCCAGGCAACCTCCGCGCCCTCCCAGCGGGCAAAGCCGATCCCAAGATTTGGAGATACCTCGTTGCTGATTGCCCGGGCCACACCGGCACCTCCGGGAGGCCCGCCGCGATGGGTGAAGGTCAGGTCCCGGTGATCGACAAGAAGCACCGGCCCTTTACCACGTGGAGCTGTCGTCATATCTCGCTCCTGCTGTTCCAGGCCGCCCAGCGAATGCGTGTCTTGACCCCCAGGCCGAGGAACGGCTCCGGCGGATTGAGCGAAGGCATGCCCGTCACTGCCTGGATATCGCGCAGCTGACTGGAATCGGCACCTACCACCCTGTCCGCCAACAGCGCCCCAGAGATGGTGCCCCAGGCTGCGCCAACGCCGTTATCGCAAGCTGTTGCGTAAACGCCCTCGCTCAATTGGCCGAAGAAGTTGGTGAAGTTGCGCGATATCGCATAGGTTCCGCCCCAGGTATGGGTGAAGGGAACATGGGCAAGTTGCGGGTAGCGGGCGAGAAACGCTTTTCGATGGTCGTCGCGAATTTGAAAGCGCGTCTTCTCATCGACACTGCGGCCATATCGCGGCACGTGCTTGTAGGTATTGCGAATGATGAGGCGACCATCCTGGGTCATTCGCACCGTGGTACCTGCATGGTCGGCTGGTGTCAGGCCCCAGTCGAGAGACGCGCCGATGGCTTCCAGCTCGGCGCTCTCCAGCGGACGAGTCCAACTGGCAAAGGTCATCACGGGAAGCAGGCGATTACGCAAGTAACCGAACTCTTGGGTGAAAATGCTGGTGCCCAGCAGTAGCCGTGGGGTGCGGATGATCCCCTGGCTGCCATGCAATACCCAACGTCCCTGCGCATCCTGCTCCAATCGCTGGATGGGCGACTCTTCGAGAATCTCGACGTTCTCTGGCAAGGAAGCGCCCAGCCCGCGCACCAGTGCCGCCGGCTGCATCAGGTAGCAGCCCGGTGTGAAGATGGCGCGGCTGTAATAGCCGGTGCCGAGTACAGCCGATAGCTCCTCTCGCTCAACCCGTCGATAGGGTTCGCCGAGGTCCGCCATCAACTTCTCGAAATGATCGAGGTACGCCAATCCACGCTCGCCTACAGCGCCCTGATACTTGCCGGCATGGGACCACTGGCATTCGATGCGATGTTGACCAATCAGCGATTCCAGCTGATCGATCGCCGCCCGATTGAGTCCCAGTAGACGCTGCTTATGCTGCGGGTCCGGATGTTCCAGGGCGAACTTGTGCGGCAAATCGATGACGAAACCGGAGTTGCGGCCTGACGCGCCGTACCCGATACGTTGCGCGTCGACGAGCAGGATGCGGGCTTGCGGCAGGTGCTCAGCCAGGCGTCGCGCCGCCGAGAGCCCTGCGAAGCCCGCGCCGATCACTACATAGTCGGCCTTCTGCTCACCAACCAAGTGCGTGCAGGGAAGAGGTTCGGGCAGCGCGGCATACCACCCACAGCTGCGGTCATCATTGGGCAGGTTGACAATACTGTTCATGGTCAGGCCCTCAGGCCACGTTTTGTTGGATGTCCTGGCAGCTCTGCAGCCAGGTATTGCGTTTCGACTGCGCCTGCCGTCCGAGAAGGACGAAGCCACGCATGGCACCGGCCGCGTCATGGAAGGCTGCACTCAGTCCGTCCGCCGTTGCTTCGCAGCGCCACTGCCCCTCGCAATCGACAGGTGGCGGCAGCAGGCAAAGCGGTGCCGCCGGCGTCTTCACCGTCACTGGCGCCAGGGGATAGCTGACGAGGCTCGGCTGTCCCAGCAGGGTCTTGGCCAGGGCGCGTATGCCTTCGTTGATCGGTGCGAGATAGGGCAACAGTTGCCCGTTGATCTCAATGCAGTCACCCAGCGCATAGATGCCCGGCTGCGAGGTTTGCAGATGTTCGTCGACCTTGATGCCACGCCCGCACGCCAGGCCTGCCTCAAGCGCCAGTTCCAGATTGGGCCGCAAGCCGACGGCGGACAGCACGAGGTCCGCCTCGAAGCGTTGGCCGTCGGCCAGGGATAGCTGATAGCCATCGGAATCCTGCTCGATGCGCTGCAAAGTCGTGCGCAAATTCCATTGCACACCCAGTGCGGACAACGCTTCCTGCAACTGCAGCCCGGCGGATTCCGGTAACAAGCGCTCCATCGGCCAGGCCCCCAGGCCAATCACGCGCACCTGGTAACCGCTGCTCGCCAGGTCATTGGCGAACTCGCAGCCGATGAGCCCATCGCCGAGGATCGCAACGCGACGCACGCCTGCCAGCCTTGCACGGAACCTCTGGTAGTCCTGGAGGTTGTTCACGCTTAGCAGCGCGTCGGCACAGCCCTCTATAGGCAACCGCACCGGCGAGGCCCCGCTGGCCAGCACGAGCTTTCCATACTCCATTTCGCCAAGGCTGGTGTGCAAACGGCGCGCCTGGGTATCGATTCGCTCGACCCGGCAGTGGCTGTAGATACGGATACCCAGTCGCCGCTCCAGCGCCAAGGGGCTTTCCGTCGCAAGCGCCTCGGCGCTGCGCCCTTGCGCCAAAGCGATGGACAGCGCCGGCTTGGAGTAGATGTGCCCGGTTTCCTGGGTGAGCACACGAATGTCCAGTTGCGGGTTGGCCTTGCGCAGCTCCTGGGCCAGGCCGTAACCGGCATGCCCGCTGCCAATGATGACCACCGGCTGGGCCGGTACAACTGCGGCAAGGGGCTTAATCACGGCCGATGGGGTCGCCACCGCGGCCACGGGCTCGCTGATTTCGATCATTTCGAAGTCGGACTTGCCCACCTTGCAGTCGGGGCAGAGCCAGTCCTCGGGGACGTCCTCCCAGCGGGTACCGGGGGCGATGCCGTCGTCCGGCCAGCCCTGAGCCTCGTCATAGATCAGGCCACAGATAATGCAGAGCCATTTTTTCATCGCCGCATATCCCCCTTCATTCGCCCTTGATGCGCAAGGCCAGGTTCTTGGTCCGTACGTAGCTGTAGAGGGCCTCCTGGCCTTTCTCCCGGCCGAAGCCGGAAAGTCCCACTCCGCCGAATGGCGTCTCGATCCCGCCGGCATACCATTCGTTGATGAATACCTGTCCGGCACGCAGGCGACGCGCACAACGCAAGGCCCGGTTGAGATCCTGGGTGAAGACACCGGCGACCAATCCGAACTCGGTGCCATTGGCGATGGCGATGGCCTCCTCCTCGGTATCGAAGGGAATTACCGCGAGTACCGGCCCGAACACTTCGTCACGGGCAATTTCCATATCCGGGGTAACGTCGCGGAACACCGTAGGCGCCATGTAGTGCCCGCGCATTCCGCTGATTGCCGCGCCGCCGGTTGCGAGCACTGCGCCCTGTTCCACGGCACGTCGGCACATGGCCTCGATGCCTTCGAGCTGGCCGGCGGAAATCACCGGCGTCAGATCTGGATTGTCCTGACCGAGGCCGACGCTCAAGCCTTCGGCCATGGCGGCCACCTCGGTGACTACCTCGTCGTACACGGAGCGGTGTACGAGCAGCCGCGACATGGCCGAGCAGACCTGGCCTGCGTTGAAAAAGATGCCGCTCTTGACGCTGGCGAGCAGTTGCTCGCGATCAGCATCGGGGAACACCAGCGCAGCGGACTTGCCACCCAGCTCCATGACGCTAGGTATGGCGTGCTCTGCCGCCACACGCAGAATGCTCTGGCCCGTGGGGACAGAACCGGTGAAGACGATCTGGTCGACATCGCCGTGCCCGGCCATGTAGGCCCCTACTTCCCGGCCGCGGCCGCAGATGAGGTTGACCGCGCCACGCGGAAGTCCGGCACGATCGATGGCGTGTAGCAGGACGCAGAGCCCCAATGGGGAAAGCTCCGGCGACTTGATCACTACCGCGTTGCCTGCAGCCAAGGCCGGCGCCAGCGACCTGGCACAAATGGAAACCGGGAAGTTCCACGGCACGATCTGCAGCGACACACCCATCGGATCGTAGACAGTGAAGTCCATGTAACCATTGCCGAGGGGAATCGACGTCCCCTCGATCTTGTCTGCCATACCGGCGTAGTACTCGAAATAACGCGCCGCCTCGACGAACTCGTCGCGGGCATCACGTAGGCTCTTGCCGTTCTCCTGGCAAAGCACCCAGGCGCCCTCCTCGGCCACTGCGCGGATCTGTGCGGCGATTTCCAGCATCCAGGCAACTCGTTGGGCAGGCCGCGCGCGGGTCAGCTCGCCGCTGTCCGCACAGCGACGCGCTGCCTGGATAGCGCGCTCCGCGTCGCCAATACTCGCTTGGGCGACAGTGGCCACCAATCCGGTCGTCCCGGGATTGTTCACGGCGATGCGCTGCTCATTGTCGGTCCACTGACCGTCGATGAAGTTCAGCCAATGTGAGGCGATCGAATGCATGGCGGCCACCTCAAGCGTTCTGTGCGCAATCAAGCAGCTGGCGCGCAGCCCACTTGTGGAAGTAGTGGGTCGGCAGATCCATCTCCGGCGAGAACGCGCCACCGTTGTAGCCGGGGGAGTTTCGACCTTTCTGCATGCCCTCTACCGATGCGATGTCTTCGGCGAACACCACACGCCAGGACTGCATGACAGCATTGCGCGCCGCTTCGAAATGGCCATCCAGTGCCTCATCGCCCACATAGAAGAGACGCAGGTGCTCGACGGTCTTACCCGGTGCAATCGGCTCCAGCATCATCGCGAAGGCATGGTCGGCCTGTATGCCCAGCAGGACGTTGGGAAAGAAGGCGACGTACTCGGCGGTGCGCAGGCGGTCCTTGGGCCAGGACGGGAAGATCGGCAGGTGCGTGCCAGCAACATCGGAGAGGTTGTAGGCGTGGCTACCCTGGCCGGCGAACTGATCGAACATGATGTTGTAGTGATCTTCGAGACGGGAATAGCTGTTCAGACTCGGGTGTACCCACGGCAGGTGATACGCCTCGCAGTAGTTCTCTACCGCCAGCTTCCAGTTGCAGTTGACCTCGATGCTCATGGCGCCGCTGTTGGCTTCGCGTCGCATCAGCCCCATGCCATCAGCACCGAGGAACTGCGTCCAGCGCTCGGTCAGCGGCTTGAGTTGCTCTTCCAGGGCCTGAGCATCGCCAGACAGATTGACGAAGACCATATCCATCCAGACCGTACTGCGCAGAGCCTTCAAGCCATGTTTCTCGCAGGCAAAACGGTCGTCCTTATGCTGATTGATGCCGCCCACATGCGGCGTTCCCTTCAAGCCACCGTTCAGGTCATAGGTCCAGGAGTGATAGGGGCAACGAATCACGCCCTGGACCTCGCCGGCCTCCTGTACCAACTTCACGCCGCGATGGCTGCAGACGTTGTGAAATACCTGAACCAGGCCTTCGCGGTTGCGCATCAGCAGCAGCGGCAGGCCCATGAAGTCCACCGGTTTGACATAGCTGTTCTTCGGCAGATCGCTTGCAAAGCCAATGCAGGCCCAGTTGCGCCCGAGCACCAGGTCGCGCTCCAGTTCGAAGTAACGGTGGTCGGTATAAAACTCGTTCGTCAGTCCATGGGCTTCATGGATGGGAGCCAGGACAGCTTCCAGGGCATGAGTGGGGATGATCTGGGATGCAGTCATTGTTCTTCTCTCTCTTGTTCTGTTCGCAAGGACGGTATGCACGGCTAGCTCGGCCTGGTGCTTGGCGCCGAGTTTCGACAGAGAGAGAAACGCCGACAAACGATTTTATTCAGCAATATTTATTAGTTTTTATCATTAATTATTTTCTATTTCCCGAGAACCAGAGAGCAGCTCGAAATCCACGCTAATTGAACTTTAGTGCCAACACATTAATGCGCTTTGGTAATGAATTGATGATGAGAAATGAGTTGTCGCAAGTTCTACCTTGACCCATTTTGTCGGCACACCAGTGGCCGAACGGCCCATGGTGATCAATGGGTACGCCTGACCCATTGGCGATGGATGCGCCAGCCCAAGTCAGTCAAATCCTCAAACCCTTGAACAAGAACAAGAGGGGATAACAATGCGTGCAGAATCAGGCCTGTTGAAGGGCCTAAATCCCACAGTGACGGTCACTTCATTGGTCGCCGTCATTACCTTCGTGCTTTTTTGTGCCCTCTTTGCCGAAAGTGCGAGCGCTGTCTTCCAGTCCACCTCCGACTTCATCCTGCAGAACTTCAAATGGTTCTACCTGGCGTTGGTCAGTGGCGTGCTTGGGCTGCTGATCTACCTGATGTTCAGTCGCTACGGCCAGATCAAGCTGGGACGCGATGAAGATGCGCCCGAATTCAGCTTCGGGTCCTGGATTGCCATGCTGTTCAGTGGCGGGATGGGAATCGGCCTGATCTTCTGGTCTGTCGCCGAACCCATGTGGCATTACGCCGGCAATCCGTTCGCGACGGGATTGACCGATGAAGCCGCCACCACGTCGATGCGTATAACCCTCTTCCATTGGGGCCTGCACCCGTGGGCAATATTCACGGTTGTCGGCCTTGGGCTCGCCTACTTCGCCTATCGAAAGGGGCTGCCGCTGACCATGCGGTCCATCCTCTACCCGCTGATCGGTGACCGCATCTACGGACCAATCGGCCATGTAGTGGACATACTCGCCGTGGTCATCACCGCGTTCGGCGTTTCGCAGTCCCTCGGCCTGGGTGTGGTGCAAATGAACACAGGACTCAGCCAAGTGTTCGACCTGCCTATCAGCCTGGGTGTGCAGATAACCCTGATCGTGCTGATCAGCATCGTGACCACCCTGTCGGTCATGGCGGGTGTCTCCCGGGGGATGAAGCGCCTGTCTGAATGGAACATGCTGCTTTCCGTGGTTCTTGTTGCGCTGGTCCTTTTTCTGGGTCCCACCCGCTACATCCTCAACCTGATGCTCGAGAGCACCGGTGACTATGCCCAGAACATCGTGGGCCTGAGCTTCTGGAGTGATACCCAGAAAGATAGCGGCTGGCAGAACTGGTGGACCGCCTTCTACTGGCCGTGGTGGATGACCTGGGGTCCATTCGTGGGTCTTTTCATCGCTCGAATCTCCAAGGGCCGCACCATTCGCGAGCTGATCGCTGGCGCCTTGGTGGTTCCCACCCTGGTCACCATCGTCTGGATGTCGGTCTTCGGTGGCGCTGCCTTGAAGAGCGAACAGGCCGATCGCCAACTTCATGAAGAACGCGTGGCGAGTGGTGAGCTACAAGGGGAGCAGGCAAAGTTCGAGGGTGGAACCGTACTTCTGGCCACCAAAGAAGAAACCACGGCGGCCATGTTCACCCTGCTGGAGAAAATCGACGGCGGCATGATTGGCAAGTCCCTCAGCATTCTGGTGTGCATCCTGCTGGCAACCTACTTCATCACCTCTGCCGACTCCGGCACCCAGGTGCTATGCACACTGAATTCGCTGGGCAGCGCCAATCCACCTCAAAGCATCCGACTGCTTTGGTGCGTCATGGAAGGCGCCATCGCTACCGGCTTGCTATTGGCCGGCGGGCTCAAGGCCATTCAGATGGCCAGCATCGCCGCGGGGCTGCCAATTGCTGCATTCATCCTGCTACTCAGCTACACCCTGCTACGCAGCCTGCGTCAGGAGATGGCTGGCGTCCTGCCTGAGTTACCCCCTGGCAGTCGCAATCCCACGCAGGATTTTTCCCGGGAGGGTGTCTCGCATATTGGCGGACCAGTGCCGGGCGGGGCCCTTGATCTCAGTTTGACTGCGCAAAAGGCCGGCTGACACTGGCTGGGTAGAGCCACCTGAAAGCATCGAAGCCGACGGCCACAAGCTGCCGGCTTCGGTCGTTCTGCGCTTCACTCGCGCCGCACTGATGGCAAAGCCATCAGCCAATCCCGAAATAACCGCACACTCTGACGTGGGCCGCGTTCGCTCGGAGATTCAAGCAAGCAGAATTTAGCGTCTGTCTGAAGGATGATGTCATTCGGCCTGACCAGAACGCCCGTGCTTAGCGGTTCGTCCACCAGGTTGCCCCACGCCAGAGCGACACCTTGTCCACTAATCGCCGACTGGATAAGCATGCTGTAGCTGTTGATATTGACTCGGTGTTTCGGCGTCAAAAGCTCATACCCCAGACGCTTGAACCATTCCGGCCATCCAATCCAGTCCCGCTGCGAGTCTTCGAGCCATAGCCAGGTGCAGGACGAAAGCCCATCAATGAATCGCAGTTGCGGGTGCTTCGCCAGATAACCCGGGCTGCATACGAGGAAAATCTCTTCCGAAAACAGCGGAGTGACCTCCATTCCTTTGGGAGGTGTACCGCAGTAGTAGAGCGCCAGGTCGCTATCGAGCCTGGAATAGTCCTTCACATGGTCATGAGCAATGATGCGCAGGTCGATGTCTTCGTGCTGGCTCTGGAATTCTGCGACCTTGGGCAGTAGCCAGAGCGATGCCATAGCGGTACTGGTAGCAACGGTTACCTGCTGATCTCCTCGCCATTGACGAATCTCGCCGGTCGAACGGGCCAGGTGCTGCATGCATTCCCGCACCGTTTCGTAGTACTGACTCCCGGTTGGAGTCAGGCTCATGCTGCGAGTCGTTCGGATGAACAACGCCTTGCCAAGATACTCTTCGAGCAGACGAACCTGACGGCTGATCGCGCCCTGCGTGACGTTCAGCTCTTTGGCTGCGATCGTAAAGCTCAGGTGACGCGCAGCGGATTCAAAGGCAAGCAGGCTGTTAAGCGGCGGAAGCGGTTGGATTTTCACGGTTTGACGCACCCGTCCATTCCTTTTTTATAAGTCCGTCATTTTAACGGGCCACCCAGGGTTTAGGTGCGCCAGCGGAACAAAATGAATTTAGTATTTTGCCTCGCATGGGGATTGTGGTTGCCAGTCCGTTGGCGCTTCTGCTGCTGCGTTTAGATCGTACCCGCGAGGTGGAATTGACATCCGCCTTCGGCCGGTAGCGACATAGTTGGGTGAGCCTTTACACCGAGTACTCCGCCCTGCGTTGGTGCAAAATAGTGCCCACTAGAACTTTGCTAGCCTGGATTGTGAGTCCAGCCCCTGTCGCGTAATGCAGCGAAACGAGGACCGATATGAAAGCCGATTTTGAGAGGGTTGATGCCCCTGAACCCGAGATGCCGCGTGATGGCAATCACCACAGGCCCCACCCGCAGTCGGTGGTGACAGCATGATCGAGGTAACCGAGGTTTCAATTGCCGAATTACGTGCCGCGCTCGAATCCGGTCGGACGACTGCGGTTGAGCTGGTCCAGGCCTATCTCGCCAGGATCGATGCCTATGATGGCCCCGACACCCCCACGGCCCTCAACGCGGTGGTGGTTCGCAACCCCGATGCGCTAAAGGAAGCCGAGGCGTCCGACGCCCGTCGGGCCCGGGGCGAAACGCTGGGGCCGCTTGATGGCATTCCCTACACCGCCAAAGACAGCTACCTGGTGAAGGGGCTGACTGCGGCCTCCGGCAGTCCGGCATTCAAGGATCTGATCGCCTATCGCGATGCGTTCACCATCGAACGACTTCGCGCTGCGGGAGCGATCTGCCTGGGCAAGACCAACATGCCGCCCATGGCGAACGGCGGTATGCAGCGCGGGGTCTATGGCCGCGCGGAAAGCCCTTACAACGCGAACTACCTCACCGCGCCCTTCGCGTCGGGTTCGTCCAACGGTGCGGGCACCGCAACCGCGGCCAGTTTCGCGGCATTCGGCGTTGCTGAAGAAACCTGGTCGAGTGGGCGCGGGCCTGCATCGAACAATGGCCTGTGCGCCTATACGCCTTCGCGCGGGGTGATCTCGGTGCGCGGCAACTGGCCGTTGACGCCGACGATGGATGTTGTCGTGCCCTATGCCAGAACCATGGCCGACCTGCTTGAGGTGCTGGACGTCGTAGTGGCGGAGGACCCGGACAAGCGTGGCGACCTGTGGCGCCTGCAGCCCTGGGTGCCGATCCCGAGCGTTGATTCGGTACGTCCCGCCTCCTACCTGGAGCTCGCCAAGCAGGCCGAAGCCCTGGCGGGCAAGCGCTTCGGTGTTCCGCGCATGTTCATCAACAAGGACCCGGACGCCGGCACCAGCGAAGCGCCGGGCATCGGCGGCCCGACCGGGCAACGCATAAACACCCGCCCGTCCGTGATCGCGCTCTGGGAAGAGGCGCGCAAGGCCCTGGAAGCCGCCGGTGCCGAAGTGGTCGAAGTCGACTTCCCGCTGGTGTCCAACTGCGAGGGCGACCGGCCGGGCGCACCGACCGTGTTCAACCGCGGCCTGGTATCCAAGGAATTCCTGCATGACGAACTGTGGGACCTGTCGGCCTGGGGCTTCGATGACTTCCTGCGGGCCAACGGCGATCCCAAGCTGCACCGTCTTGCCGACGTCGACGGTCCGAAGATCTTCCCGCACGATCCGGGCACGCTGCCAAACCGCGAAGGCGACCTGGCCGCAGGCATGGACGAATACGTGCGAATGGCCCAGCGCGGCATCAAGCCATGGGACCAGATCCCCACGTTGCCGGATGGCCTGCGCGGACTGGAGCAGACTCGCCGCATCGACCTAGAAGACTGGATGGATCGCCTGGGTCTCGACGCTGTGCTGTTCCCGACGGTGGCCGACGTGGGCCCGGCGGATGCCGATGTGAATCCCGAGTCTGCGGATATCGCCTGGAGTAACGGTATCTGGGTTGCCAACGGCAATCTTGCCATCCGCCACCTGGGCGTCCCCACGGTAACCGTGCCGATGGGCGTGATGCACGACATCGGCATGCCCGTTGGGCTGACGTTTGCCGGTCGTGCGTACGATGACTCGGCGCTGCTTGGTTTCGCTTCGGCGTTCGAGTCGACGGGGACCAAACGGCTGATCCCGCCGCGAACCCCACCCCTGCAGCGCGGCTAAGTATGGAGCTGGCGGGATGGGCGCTATACAAGCCCCATCCCTCAGCGAGCAACCGGCGCTTTACTTATCCGACTTTGAACTGGGTACGGCTGCGAAACTGCCCGGGGGCGATATCGAATTTTTCGCGGAAGCAGCGATGGAAATGCGGGAGCGTGGCGAATCCACTGGCGACCGCTATTTCAATGAGGGATTTGTTGGTGTGCTGCAACAACTGGCGTGCGTGAGTGAGGCGCAACTCCAGGTAGTACCGCGGCGGGGTTGCCTTGACGTAGCGCCGGAAGAGGCGCTCCAGGTGTCGCCTGGAGATGCCCGCATGACGGGCAATCTCATCGATTTCTATGGGGTCTTCGATATTGCTGTGCATCAACTCCAACGCGAGCTTGAGCGTTCGCGGCAGGGTCGGGTCGAAGTCGATCGACACCACGGACACATCGACGACTTCCCGCATCTTGTCGCAACCCAGCACCTCCTCCACAGCATTCAGCAGTTCCTGACCAGCGCTGTGCCCGACCACCTCCAGCATCATGCCCAACGAGCTGTTCGCGCCAGCGCAACTGATCCGCTTGCGGTCGAGTACGTGGGAATGGGTGGTCACTCTCACCTTGGGAAAGAGTTCGGCCATCATTGCCCGACCGTCAGGGTGGAATGCGCAGTCATGGCCATCCAGCAACCCCGCCTCGGCAAGGAAGTAACAGCCATTCCAGAGTCCTCCAAGCACTGAACCCGCGGCGTCAGCGTGGCGCAGTTTCGCTCGCAGCAAGGGGTCGCTCTCGAGGCGGACACGGAAACCGCCACACACCACGATGATGTCCTGGTGCTTTTCATCCAGCTCAGCCAGGGGGCAATCGGCGGCAATGGCAATCCCGAGGTCGCTCAGCACCAGGTTGCTCTCACCCCCGACCACCTGCACCTCGAACACGGGCGTTGAACTCATCAGGTTGGCGGTAACCAGGGCATCCACGGCGCCGGTAAACGCCATCATCGAAAAATGCTCGCGCAGAACGAAGGACACGCGGCGGACCGCCGTCGTCAACCCGGCACGGCTGGCCTTATCCAGATGTGCCAGGTTCTTACTCTTCAACACACTCTCGAATGACGTTCTCATCTCTCGACTCACAGGCGCTCAGGCACCATCCACCAAGGCTACCTCGAATAGCAGCGCAAACAGCTTCGCACAGTCCGGGCTGTCAGGCAGTGCCGCAACCGTCTCTGCGATTGCCCTTCGCGACGCCTCTCCCAATCGAAGGCAGCGTCCTCGTGCATCGGCTTCGATGTCTCGATCAGGGCATACGCCCCGGCCACCTTGTAACGGCGCGCTTGCGGCGTTCGTGCCCCCTACACTTCGAAGCGACTCGTGGGATCACGATCGCGCTCGTAGTGCCTCGTGATTGGGAACGGCGGCAACCAGGACTCGCGACGGACGGTCCAGATTTCGTAAGTTGGCCTCAGTTGGTCAGGGGCATCCAGGGCGCCCAGGTTCACTTCGATCTCATCTGCGGTGCGGGCGAAAACGGATGAGCCGCAGCGAGGACAGAAATGCCGACCGGCGTAGTCGCGCGTTTCGCCATCGATCGTCACTGCGTCCTGAGGGAACACCGCAGAAGCGTGAAACAGGGCCCCGTGATGCTTGCGACAGTCGAGGCAGTGACAAAGGCCGACCCGGTATGGAGGCCCCGCGGCCACAATTCGGACGTTGCCGCAAAGGCAACCGCCTGTGAATCGGTCCATGCTGCGTCTCCTCTGCTATCAAGCCGTCGGGATGCTGGCAACGTACCTCGCCGCGTGTCCATTGAAGCTGTGCCAGCCTTTTCCGCTGCTTGTGAAATTAGCAGCCACGCCGTTGCAACGAGTTGCTATCGGCCATGCTTCATCGCCGTGGCTGACCTCGTGACAAAGCCTGAACCGCAAGGCATCCCCCACTCAATCACCTATTGGGTGGTGGCGCCCGCGTGCGATATGCATGAGGGTGATCATCGCCAGCGCCAGGCCGAAGAAGCGGGTGCGCGCCTGCAGGTGCAGTGGCATGCGGGCCACGAGGATGGCGTTCATGATGATGTTGTCGATGCCGAGGACGATCTCCAGGGCGGTCAGGGTGAAGAAGGCCACCCAGATTTCCGGGTGCAACAGCCCTTCCATCTCACCCTCCAAAGCAAATCTGGCCAGGCGGCCGGAAGTGGCGCAAGCGCCGGCCCGCTTGTGGCGGAAAAGCGCTTGCACCGCGCATAGGTAAAGTCGCTACCGGACGAGTCGGCGAGCGATAGACCGGCCCTTGCGGGATCGCCGGCAAGGGCCAGGACGGGGCCCGATCAGGCCGCCGCGTAAACCACCAGTTCCACCAGCATCTCCTCGCGAGCAAGGCCCGCCACGACCACGGCAGCGCGGTTCGGGTAGGGGGCGGCGAAGTATTCGGCGTAGACCGCGTTCACCGTGGCCAGGTAGCTGCGGTCAGTGACGTAGATGAGCACCTGGGTCACCGCGTCCAGGCCCAGCCCGGCGCAATCCAGGGTGTGTTTGAGGTTGTCCAGGGTCTGCCGCGCCTGCGCTTCGATGCCCCCTTCCACCACCTGCCCTTCGACATCGATGGGGATCTGCGCCGTGTACAAGGTCCCGTTACCGATCACGGCCCACTCCAGCGGGGCCTTGGACGGGTACAAACGGGTGCTGACTGCCTGTTTCATTGAACTCTCCAGGGAAAAAAGGGAGGGACAAGCCCTCCCAAGGGACTAGACCTGCTGCTCCCGCGCCAGGCGGCGGGCTATCTGTGGGGCGTTCCAGAGTGCGGGGAGAATCAGCAGGGACACCGGCACGGCGGTGATGACGATGAAGGACTGCAACGCCGTGACCCCACCCGAGCCGATGGTGATCAGCACCACGGCAGCCAGCCCCATGCCGATGCACCAGAAGGCGCGCAGCCACTTCTTCGGCGAGTCGTTGCCGGACATCGCCATGGCCACGGTGTAGGCCATTGCATCGCCGTTGGTGGCCACCGAAATGAAGCTGAGGAACAGGAACAGCGCCGACACCAGCCCCGCCAGCGGCAGGCTCTGGGTCACGCCCAGCAACATGGCCTCGGGCTGGGTGCCGTGGGCGGTGACGGTGCCGGGGTTCTGCAGCTCCAGGCCGATGCCGGTGCCGCCGACCACGGTGAACCAGAACATGGTGACCAGCGGCGCGATGATCGACAGGGTCATGATGATCTGGCGAATGCTGCGGCCCCGGGAAATTTTGGCCACGTACAGGCCCATCATGGGTGCGTAGCCGATGAACCAGCCCCAGTAGAACACCGTCCACCAGTCGAGCCACTTCGGATCGGCGCGGTACAGGGTCATCGGCAGGAAGTTCTCCAGTTGCATGCCGAACGCCACGGGGAAGCCCGAGAGGATGAACAGGGTCGGACCGGCCACGATCATGAACAGTGCCAGGCCGATCATCAGCCAGACGTTGATCTCGCTGACGAAACGGATGCCGTTCAGACCCACCAGGCAGGAGGTGGTGTACATGGCCGTCACCAGGATGATGGTGATGGACTGGGTCAACAGGTCATTGGGCAGTCCCCAGACGGCTTGCAGCGCATTGCTGATCTGCAGGCCGAGGAAGCCGATCGGGCCGATGGTGCCGGCGACGACCGCGATGATCGAAGCGGCATCGGCGAGGTTGCCGATGGGTCCCTTGAGTGCACGCTCGCCCAGCAGCGGATACAGCAGCGTACGCGGCGCCAGCGGCAGGCCCTTGTCGTAGTGCAGGTGCATCAGCACGATCGCCAGCAGGCTGCCGAGCACCGCCCAGGCGAGGAAGCCCCAGTGCACGAAGGACTGGGCCAGGGCCAAATGGCCGGCCTGCTCGGTGTTTGGCTGCACGCCGGGGAACAGCGGCGGCGGGCTGGCGAAGTGCATCAGCGGCTCAGCGGCTGCCCAGAAGGCGCCACCACCGGCCAGCAGTGCGCACATGATCACGGCGATCCAGTTGAAGGTGCTGGTTTCCGGCTTCCGGTCGACGCCACCCAGGCGCACTCGGCCGCACTTGCTGAAGCAGATGCCAAGGCTGACCAGGAAGGTCGCCAACATCAGTACCTGCCAGTAGAGTCCGAAGACTTTCGTCGACCAGGCGAACAGCGTGTTGACCAACGCCGAGACGGCGTCGATGTCCACCAGCGCCGCCACCAGGAAACTGAGCAGGAAGCCACCGCTGATGACGAACAGCGGCCAGTCGATGCCTTGCAGTGCCGGGTGCTTCATCGGCGTGCTGCCTATGGTCTGGGTCGGGAACACTTTCATGATGCCTCCAGGTTGTAGCTTAGGCCCCGCCGGCATGCGGCACGCGCGGGGCGAATGACCAGGGGTTCGAAACGACGAGGGTCGTTTGGTCAACGCAAGGGGCACATGTCGCGCGCGCCCCCTGAAGGCAGCGGGTGATGGTGGTGTGCGGGTGGGCACAGGCCAGCTCCACGGCGGGAGTTGGACGAGGCTCTGTTCTTGTTTTTGTTCATGGCGTCCTCACGGGGTGGGTAGATCAGTTCTGCGGCGCGGTGCCGCGTTCCAGCAGGTTCAGCCAGTTCAGGCCCATGATTTTGCGCACCTCGTCCTCGGCAAAGCCGCGCTGGCGCAGGCCCTGGGCGATGACGGGGAAGTCGCGGCTATCACGGAACCAGTGCAACGGGGCCGGCCAGTCGGCGTTGTCCGCCGAGCCTTCGCCGTAGTCCTTGGCCTTGCTCCAGCGGCCATTGCGCATCCACTCCAGGACTTGCAGCGGCTGCTGCTGGCAGAGGTCGGTACCGATGCCGATGTGGTCGATGCCCATCAGGTCCGCGGTGCGCGCGACCATGTCGCAGAACTCGTCGAGCTGGCAGGCCGAACCGCCGCGCAAGTGGAAGGGATAGGTGCTGAAACCGAGCAGCCCGCCGGACTCGGCGATACCGCGCAGCACCGCATCGGACTTATTGCGCTTGGCCGCATGGAAGCTGGTGGGGTTGGCGTGGGAGATGATCACCGGCCGGCTCGACAGCTCGATGGCTTCCAGGGTGCTGCGCTCGGCGCTGTGGGACATGTCGATGAGCATGCCGACGCGGTTCATCTCTTCGATCACCTGGCGGCCGAAGCGGCTGATGCCATTGTCCTCGCGCTCGTAGCAGCCGGAAGCCAGCAGGCTCTGGTTGTTGTAGGTCAGTTGCATGATGAAGACGCCGAGCTGGCGGAAGACTTCCACCAAGTCGATGTCGTCCTCGATGGGCGAGCAGTTCTGGAAGCCGAAGAAGATCCCCACCCGTCCTTCCTGCTGTGCCAGGCGGATGTCCGAGGCCTGGCGCACGGGGCGGATCAGCTCGGGAAAGGCCTCGAAGCGGCGGTTCCATTCGCCGATGCGCGACAGCGTCTCGCGGGCGGTTTCGTGGTAGGCGATGGTGGCGTGGACGGCACTCAGGCCACCTTCCTGCATCTGCCGGAACAGCTCAGGGCTCCAGTTGGAGTACTGCAGGCCGTCGATCATCAGAAGCTCTTGCATGGCGCTTTCTCCCTCAGGGACGCACGTAGACGGTCTTGACCACCGTGTAGAAGTCGCGGGCGTACTGCCCCTGCTCGCGCGGGCCGAAACTGGAATCCTTGCGACCACCGAAAGGCACGTGATAGTCGGTGCCGGCGGTGGGCAGGTTGACCATCACGCAGCCGGTATTGGCCCGGCGCTTGAAGTCGCTGGCGTGTTTCAGCGACTGGGTCATGATCCCGGCGGTCAGGCCGAAGCGCGTGTCGTTGAGGATGGCCAGGGCCTCTTCGTAGTCCTTCGCCTTGATGACGCAAGCGATGGGCCCGAAGACCTCGTCGCGGTTGATACGCATGTCGTTGCGGCTGTCGACGAAGAGCGCCGGGCGCATGTAGAAGCCCTCGTGCTCCTCGGCGATGCGCTCGCCGCCGCAGACCAGGCGCGCGCCTTCGGCCTTGGCGTCTTCGATGTAGCGCAGGTTCTGCGCGAGCTGGCGTTCGTCGATCACCGGGCCGATCTGCACACCCTCGCGCAGCGGGTGGCCGACCTCGAGCTGTTTGATTCGCTCGATCAGCGCCTCGACGAAGCGGTCGTGAATGCCCTCGGTGACGATCAGGCGGGACGACGCCGTGCACTTCTGTCCGGTGCCGAAGAAGGCGCCATTCACCGCGCATTCCACCGCCAGCGCCAGGTCCGCGTCGTCGAGCACCACCAGGGCGTTCTTGCTGCCCATTTCCAATTGGCAACGGACGAAGTTGGCGGCCGTTGCGGCGGCGACCCGGCGTCCTGTTTCAACCGAGCCGGTGAAGCTCAGTGCATGGATATCGCTGGAGTGGATCAGGCGCTCGCCGACCTCGGTACCGCTGCCCATCACCAGATTGAAGGTGCCCGCTGGAAGGGCCTGCCGGGAAATGATCTCAGTCAGCGCCCAGGCGCTCGCCGGCACGGCATTGGCCGGTTTGAACACCACGGCGTTGCCAAAGGCCAGGGCCGGGGCGATCTTCCAGGCGGCGGTGGCCATCGGGAAGTTCCAGGGGGTGATGATGGCGACTACGCCGACCGGCTCGCGACGGACTTCGATCTCCACGCCGGGCCGCACCGAATCGGCCGTCTCGCCCATCTGCCGCAGGACTTCAGCAGCGTAGTAGTGGAAGAACTGCCCGGAGCGATAGACCTCACCGACACCCTCGGCCAGGGTCTTGCCCTCTTCCCGCGACAGCTGCTCACCGAGCTCCGCCTTGCGGGCAATGAGTTCGTTGCCGATGGCCATGAGCACTTGGTAGCGCTCTTCCAGGCCACTGCGGGCCCAGATGGCCTGGGCGGCGGTGGCGGCGGCAATCGCCTGATCCACCTGAGGGGCATCGGCCTGGGTGTAGTGGCCTATCACGTCTTCGACGTTGGCCGGGCTGCGGTTGGCAACAACCGACGCACCCTCGACCCAGGCGCCACCGATGTAGTTGTTGAAGATCTTACTGGGCATGTGCACCTCCGTTCTCGCTTTGAGCGCATGGTAGGTGCCGCCTCAGATAAACTAAAATTAGTTGTAAATATTGATTGATAAGGAAAACTTACCGTGCTCCCAGACCTGAAGATCGTCCAGCTACGCCATTTCGTCTGGGTTGCCGAACTGCAGGGTTTCCACGCCGCGGCTGAACGGGCGCACCGCACCCAGCCGGCAATTTCGCTGTCCATCCGCGACCTGGAGGCCAAGCTGGGCCAGGCCGTGTTCGAGAAGCGTAATGCGCGGGTCACCAAGCCCGAGCTGACCCCCTTCGGCGTGCAGTTCCTGGCTTATGCCAAGGAGCTGATCGAACACCACGACCGCGTGGTCCGCGACATGAGCCTGATCGCCCAGTACAAGTCCGGGCACCTGCGCATCGCCTCAGTGCCCTCCATCGCCAGCCGCCTGCTGCCGGATATCCTCACGCGCTTCATTGGTGATGCCACCGACCTGCACGTCAGCCTGTTCGACGACAACTCCGAGGCGGTGCTGAACATGGTGGAGAACCAACAGGTGGACTTCGGCATCTCCAGCCTCTGGGAAGCGGAGAGCGACATCCGCTTCATTCCCATCTGGGAAGACAGCATCGGCGTGGTCTGCCACCAGAACCACCCGCTGGCCGGCAAAGCGCAGCTCGGCTGGCAGCAACTGCGCGGCGAGCGCTTGATCGCCAACGGCACCTCGCGCCTGCTGGCCGGCACCCGTGCCGAAGAGCTGGTGAGCGACTCGCAGTTCTATATCTCCAACATGATTTCCCTGTTGGCCATGATCGAGGCCGGCATGGGCATCACCACCCTGCCCCGCTTCGCCTTCCCGGCCGAGCCCGGCCAGTTGCGCTTCATTCCCCTGGCCGACCCGCTGGTGACCCGCGACATCGGCATCGTGCGCCAGGCCAACCGCTCCCTGCCGGTGGCCGCCCAGGCCCTGTTCGAGTTCATCCTGCGCGACAACGAACTGGACCCGGAGGAATGGCGATAACCCGACTGATCGACGAGGTCATTTGAATAAGGGTTCCTTATCAAACGATAGGGCGATCTGAATTGCTCCGCGGGGCCTGCTGTCCCACCATCGGCGACAGATCAATAACAAGCCGCCGCCCGAAAGCCAGCAGGCAACGGTGCACGGTGAACGCCAGTTGAGGGCCCCAGAATGAGCACCCCTTCGATCATGGAATCCGGCCTGCCCGAGGCCGCGACTCCGTACATGCGCCCTGCCCACCTGGTCATGGACCTGGAGCGGCTCGGCAGCCTGCACCAGAGCCGCCTGAGCTTCATGCGCAGCCTGGTCCGCCGGATCATGCGCGAACAGTGGAAGATCGACGCACCGCGCTTCGAACTGGATGCCGACGGCTACGGCACGGTCATCTACCGCATCCGTACGCGCAGCGACCTGTTCAGCTTCGTGCTGTTCTCCCAATACCTGGCGCCGGAAAAGCGCAACGACCGGGTCATCGCCAGCGAATGGGATCTGACCATGGCGCTCTGCGAAGGCGAGGTGGACGGGGCCTATGTCGACTATCTGCGCCAGAACGTGCCGCTGCAGGAAGCGGGCCGGCTCGACGCCAAGGTGATGGTGCTGTCCCGCGCCAACCGCAGCGTGCGCAACTTCGACAGCGTGGTGGAAGCCCTGAGCCAGGGGCGCCAGCCCGATGTGGCGCAGATCGCCCGGGTTGGCTACCTGTACCGCACCACCGCCGTCTACGGCAGCGGCAAGCTGGGCATGGCCGACTGGGAGAAAGTCAGCCGCAAGCACCCGGATTTCGCCCGCCCCTTCGCCGCTGAAATGTTCACCTGTTTCATGCTGCGCAACTTCAGCCTGCAGCAGGCCGAACACATTGCCCAGCGCCGCTCACCGGAAACCGCCGTGCCCTTCGCCCCGGCCCTCAAGCGCTACTTCGGCATCGGCAATTCAACCGGCCTTGGCATGGCGCCCTACCTCATCAACCACCCGCAACTGATCAGCCGCTGGATCGAAATGCGCGAACTGGCGCTGGCGCGCATCCTCGCTGGTGCCCCAACGGCCGCGCAACTGGCCCGCCTGCCGCAACTGCTTGAGCGTGCCATCCGCCATCTCGAGCAAACCTTTACCGAAGACGAATGGCAGACCGGCCACAACCAGCGCGTCCTGGCCGACCTGCTCGCCCTGCGCGCCGGGCTCGACCTGCAACCGCTGCAAGCCTGGCAGTCCCTGCAGGACTGGGCCCTTAAGCGCGCCAGCCTGCAAGGGCAGGAGCTGATCAACTGCATCCTCCTGGAACTGCACCCGGAGCGGGTAGACGAACTGGAAGACCGTCTCGCCTTGCCCGAGCAACTGGAACTGAACCCGGAAATGCCCGCCAGCCGGCTGAAAGAACTGATCGAGACGAGTTACGACTGGGCCCTGGCAATCGACTTCAGCGCGGAGGGTGCCCAGGAAACCTTCTGGTACCGCTCCGAAGAAAAGCAGGAGCCGCGACTCGGCAGTTGCAGCCTCGACGAAGGTCGGGACAAGCAGATGCCCCTCGGCATCGGCTACCTGGTGCAGCAGTGCCACCAGAGCCTCTCCGAGTACCTGAGGCAGAACCCCGCCCACAAGGTCGCCCATTTCCTGCTCCGTCATCCGGAGCAACGCGGCATCGTCCGCCGTATCCAGACCATGGCCCGCACCCATTACGGCGAAATCCGCGCCAACCTGCTGGACCGTGACGTGCTGCCCATGCACCTGCTGCGCTGCAAGTTGTCGTTCTTCGGGGTGAGCAAGTTCGACCCGCGTTCGCGCCTGTGGGTGCGCAACACCATGTTCCAAGGCGCACCGCTGCTGGAGGACATCGGCCAGCCCTTCGACGATGACTGGTTCCTGCCGCTCGCCCCTACCCAGGAGAACGCTTGATGTTGATTTCCGCCAATGAGCTCAAGGCCCTGCTCAAGCGCGTGTTCGAGGGCATGGGCTATGCCCTGGGCACCTACGAAGACGCCGCGGCCCTGGTGGGCTGGCTGCACCTGCACGGCGAAGATGGCCTGGGCGAACTGGAGCGCGCGCTGGATCTGGTAGCCGACCGCGAACGTCCAATGGCCGAACTCATCGCCGAAGGACCGGCCACGCTCACCGTCGAGTGTCATGGCCGCAGCGCCCTCAACTGCTTGCCGGCGCTACTGGAACTGGCCAGCGTCCAGGCCCTGGAGCAGGGACTGGTGCGCGTCGACGTCCTTCACTGCCACAACCGCAAGTTCGTCCTTGGCCTGCTGGCAGCGTGCGCGCGGCAGGGCCTGTGGGCCCAAGCCTCCTGGGATAATGGCCACGGGCCGGTCCAGCGGCACGTGGCGCGGATCGGCGCTGGCGATGAAAACCCGGCCTACCAGACATACCAACTCGCGGCTGACGCGCCCCTGGCGCAACGGCAGTCACTGAGCCTGACGCTTGGTATCCCGGGCGACCCGCAGCGCCTGACCGAGCCCACCACTGCCCGGTACGACCGATACGTCTCCCAGGCGGATTTCGCACTGGCCGGTGAGCAGGCCCTGGAGAACGGCATGGAGGTTTCCCCCGCTCTGTGGCAACGCCTCAACCGGTTGGCCGAGGCCGTACTGGTGGAAAACTCCGAGCGCTCGCGCAGCGGTGCCGGCGGACGCTGAGCACCAAAGGAGTACCGGCCCGGACTCCATGGCACGCTTGGTTGTCTGGGCCGTTCTGGCAACTGCCGGGCGCTATTCATCGCACATTCGGCGAGCCCTATCCGCTTCGGACCTGAAGTGGACGTCAAGCAACGTGCCGGTTCGTCCTTGGAGAATCCGACGGCGATGGTGAGCAGTCCCGTGCGCGGGCACAGGCTTACTTGACGCTTTTGATGAGATTGTCGCGCAGCGCCACGATGGCCTTCTGGATCTGCTCGAACGCTTCCGGCTCCAGGCCGGTCGCCTGGCTGAGGCTCCCTTCCAGGCCTTTCTCACGCAGTGCCCGACCCTGACTCGTCAAACTGAGTCGCACTTGACGTTCGTCCTCAGGATCTCGCTGCCGCTGAACGAGCCCCATCGCCTCCAGCTTCTTCAGGATGGGCGTGAGCGTGTTCGATTCGAGAAACAGCTTTTCACCCAGTCCGCCAACGGTCTGATTGTCTTGCTCCCACAGCGCTACGATGGTGATGAACTGCGTGTAGGTGAGCCCAAGCTGCTCGAGAACGGGTTTGTAAGCCTTTCCGAAAGCAAGGTTCGCGGAATAGACCGCAAAGCACAGGAAATCGGAGAGTGGTGCGGGTTTTGCGGATGCCGCCTTGCTGCTGGGTTTCATGTGCTGCTCCCTGGGACGGTGGCCATTGCCCCGAAGGAGCAGGCCATAAATCGCATACGATAATATCGGAAAATCACCCACTCAATACCACACTGAGAGAACGCCCCGAGTACCTGATCGCTGGTCGGATGGCCCCTGTTTCCGTACTATTCGCCTCCCATTTTTTGCCATCCCTCGCGACCGCACCCGCCGGTCCACCGCTCAGGTACACCATGAAACCAACCCGTCTGCGCGCCGATATCCTGGCCGGACTCACCACGTCGTTCGCCCTCGTTCCCGAATGCATCGCCTTCGCCCTGGTCGCCCACCTCAACCCGCTGATGGGCCTGTACGGCGCCTTCATCATTTGCACCCTGACCGCCCTGTTCGGCGGTCGACCCGGGATGGTGTCCGGCGCGGCAGGGTCGATGGCGGTGGTGATCGTTGCGCTGGTAGTGGAACACGGCGTGCAGTACCTGCTGGCCACTGTTTTGCTAGGCGGGGTGATCATGATCGCGTTCGGGGTATTGCGCCTCGGCAAGCTGGTACGCATGGTGCCGTACCCGGTGATGCTCGGCTTCGTGAATGGCCTGGCGATCATCATCGCGCTGGCCCAGCTGGAGCATTTCAAGACGGGTGAAGACTGGCTTGGCGGCATCCCGCTGTACCTGATGCTGGGGCTGGTGGCACTGACCATGGCCATCGTCTACCTGCTGCCGCGCCTGACCCGTGCCGTGCCGCCCGCGCTGGTGGCGATCCTCGGCGTCGGCCTTCTGGTCTACTTGCTCGGCCTGCCGACCCGCACCCTCGGCGACATGGCGCACATTGCCGGCGGCCTGCCCACGCTGGCTCTGCCGCAAGTGCCCTGGAACCTGGAAACCCTCAAGGTCATCGCGCCTTACGCCGTGCTGATGGCTCTGGTGGGCCTGCTGGAAACCCTGCTGACCCTGAACCTCACCGACGAGATCACCGAAAGCCGCGGCTACCCGGACCGCGAATGCGTGGCCCTGGGTGCGGCCAACATCGTCTCCGGCGCGTTCGGTGGCATGGGCGGTTGCGCCATGATCGGCCAGACGGTGATCAACCTCAGTTCAGGCGGCCGTGGCCGGCTCTCGGGGGTGGTCGCCGGGGTGATGATCCTGCTGTTCGTGCTGTTCCTCTCGCCGCTGATCGAGCGCATCCCGCTGGCAGCGCTGGTGGGCGTGATGTTCGTGGTGGCCCAGCAGACCTTCGCCTGGGGCTCGCTGCGAGTGGCGGGCAAGGTGCCGCTGAACGACGTGCTGGTAATCGGCGCGGTGACCGTCATTACCGTCTTCACCGACCTGGCCACCGCCGTTCTGTGCGGCATCGTCATCGCCGCCTTGAACTTCGCCTGGCACCACGCCCGTGAACTCTATGCCGACAGCCACGACGAAGCCGACGGCAGCAAGCTCTACCGGCTGCACGGCACACTGTTCTTCGCGTCCACCACCCCCTTCCTCAACCAGTTCGACCCCGCTGGCGACCCGCACCAGGTGACCCTGGACTGCCGCCATCTCAGCTTCGTCGACTACTCAGCCATCGCCGCGCTAAGGACCCTGCGCGAACGTTATGCCAAGGCCGGCAAACACCTGCGCGTCGTACACCTGTCCGAGCGCTGCAAGAAGCTGCTCAAGCGCGCCGGAGAACAGCACTAGCCGCCCCTCGCCCGAAGGGCGGGCGGTATCAGGGGGCGTTCGAGGGGATTCTCGCGCGGTCACGGGCCGGCGGATCACCACGTGGATACGGAGCACGCGGGCTCCGTCGTGTGCTGGAACGAACTGGACGGGCCTCAGCGTGAGAGGCTGACGGTGAGTCATGCGCCACGGGCGTGAGGAACGAACGACTGCGGATTGAACCAGGCCGTGCCCCCATATCGGCTGCAATTTGATGGGTATCGTGGCCTCCACCCATCCTACGATTGCATGCCGCCACGGAGCGCAGTTCACGCCGTCCTGCCGTCCCGCTGAATACCCCTTGACCCTGAAGTAACTACAGGGTGTTCACTGCTGTCACTTCCCCCTGCAGGCACACCCCATGAAAACCGAACTTCACATCGCCATCGAACAGGCCGTCCAACAGGCCTGCGACGCCCTCGCCGCCCAAGATCCGCAACGCGCCTACCCCTGGCTGGAGCGCGCCCACATCCTCAGCCAACGCCTGCCGCTGCTGCATACCCGCAGCCACTGGCTAATGCTGAAGGCAGGCTGGCAGCAGGGCGATTATCGCGAGGTGATCGGCCAGGCCCTTCGCATGCCCGCCGCCCTGGTCTTCTCGCGAATCTGGGTCCCCCTGGGTAACACCGGCCGGGCCAGAGTCAGCGCCTTCAAGCCGATGCCGATGTCCGAGGAGCTGCGCCAACTCCTGGGCTGAACCGGCTCAGGGCAGGCCTGGGGTGCGATGTTCCGCGCCAACGGAGAGCCTGATGACTGGCGGTACATCTGCCGCAGGACTCCGACGGAATACCGACGCACGTTTTCCTGACATCGACTACCGTAAAACTGTCCCCTTGCAGAGGACAATTGAAGTCGCCACGGTCGCCACCTCCCCCCGTAAGTTGACCGCACCGTGGCGGCCTTTTTTTGCCTGATTTTCTTGTGGATGCGAATTCAACGGCAGGCCTGCCCTACCCTCGCTTCACCGCCTGCAGGGTATAGCTCAGTGGCAATCGCCAGCGGCCCCGGTCCAGCCGCCACTCGCCCGCGTCGTCCCGCACCATTCGGCCGGGCAGTGCTTCCCAGGGAATGCTGTCGTGCTCTTCCAGGGCGGTGAGCTGCAGGCCATGCCGCAGCAGCGCTGTAACCACCTCGCCCAGGCCATGGTTCCATTCATAGGACCGGGTCGCGGTCAGTCTGGCCTCGGTTTCCACGTAGGTGCTGTCGTCGTCCCATTCCATGGGCTCGGCCCTTTCGAAATAGGGGTACTCGATGACCAGACCGTCTTCCCGCGCCTCGTTTACCGCACAGAGCATCGGGTGCCCCTCACGCATGAACAACCGACCGTCCCGTTTGAGCAAGGCAGACACCACACGCGCCCACTCGTCGATGCGCGGCAGCCAGTTGATCGCGCCGATGCCGGTGTAGACGAGATCGAACGTACCCGTCGGCAGCACCTGGTCGGCAGCGTAGACGTCGGATTCGACGAAGCTGATTTCCTTCCCGCAGCGACGCGCCAGCAAGCGCGCCTGCTCAAGGGCGGCTGGGGAGAAATCGAGGCCGCTCATCCGTGCGCCCAAGCGGGCAAGGGACAGCGTGTCGGTGCCGATATGGCACTGCAGGTGCACGCCGTTCTGGCCGGCGATATCGCCCAGTCGCGGCAGGTCGAAGCACACCACATCCGACAGGTAGCCCGGATCGCTGACAAAGGTCTCGGCGGCATAGTCACGGGACGCGGCATGCAGCGGGGCACGCTCGTCCCAATTGACCTTGTTCAGATGGAGGTAATCACTCATGAGGCAAGACTCCGTTCTTCCCTGGAAAAAAGCGGAACGCTACCCCTGCACCATGCAACCGTCTACCAGTTCTGTACGAACAGCTGGATGCCTGTCACCAGCAACCCCGCCCAGGCGATGCGATAGAACCAGGTGTGATTCACCCGCCCCTGCAGCCAGATACCCAGCCACACCCCGACCACGACGATGGGCGCCAGGGCCAGACTTGCGGTCAGGCTGGTGGTGGTGAACTGCCCAAGCAGCGCATAGGGCACCAGCTTGATGGCATTGGTCAGCAGAAAGAAGCAATTCACCGTGGCGACGTAGCGCACCTTGTCCATCTGCTGAGGCAGCAGATACATCATGATCGGCGGCCCACCCGCATGGGCGACGAAACTGGTGAAGCCCGCGATGCCCGAGAGCAATGTGCCCTTGGCCACCTTTGGTGTGCTGGGCGCCTGGGCCGCCGCGGCGTTCAGCACGTTGAGCAGGAAGAAGGCGATGGCGATGCCGCCGATCATCAGACCGATGAGCCGCTCGCTGAGCAGACCGAAGCTCAGGGTGCCCACCAGCACACCCAGCAATGCGCCAGGGAGCATGATCTTCAGATTGCGCAGGTCCCATTTGCCGTAGAAGCGGCGCAGGCCGGTGATATCCGCCATGCAGAGAATCGGCAGCATGATCGCCGCCGCCTGGGTGGGCGGCATCATCAGGGCCAGCAGCGGCACCGCAATGCCCCCCAGAGCGCCGCCGAATCCCCCTTTGGAAATGCCCGTCAGCAGGACGGCGGGAATGCCCAGTAAAAACAGCTCGGCGAATGACATCGGTGGACAGCCTGTTCAGGTGGATTAACGAACGGGGCGCCATTATGGCGGGCTTTTCGCCGAGTGCCTTCGTCCTGGTGCCCCGAAACGGGCGGTCAGCGAACACCCCGGCCCAACTGACGCAGTGACGCAAGGGCAACCGTTCGTCCAGAAGCAGGCATCCCCCCTATTGACGGCATTTTGTTTGTGCGCAAACATTTCTCCATCGCATCCGCTTTAATCGCATGCGATACCAAACAAAACCGCCACCCGGCAACCGCTCAAGCACACCAAGCAATGAGGAACTCCCCATGACCACCAAGATCGAAAAAGTCCTTTTCACGGGCAAGACCCACACCACCGTAGCCCACCGCGAAGGCGCGTCGCGTAATGACCACGGCCGCCTCGACATCAAACTCTCGGCCCCCCGTGGCGGCGTCGCGAACTCGGAACTCCAGTTCGACGCAACCCTGCCCCACCCCACTGCCGAGCAACTGTTCGCCGGTGCGTGGTCGGCCTGCTACATCGCCGCGATCGGACTCGTGGCCCAGCAGCGGAAAGTGGTGCTGCCAAAGGATCTGGCCGTCGAGATCGAAGTGGACCTGGGCATGACCGGTAACGCCTATTTCATCCAAGCGCGATTCAACGTCCGTTTCCCGGGCGTACCGCACGACGTCGCCGAGGCAATCGCCAAGGAAGCCCACGAGATCTGCCCGTACTCCAAAGCCACCCACGGCAACATCGACGTCGCACTGAATGTGATCGCCGATTGATGCACCGCTCGCCCAGTGCATCGCGAGCCTCATAAAAGCCGCCCCGGCCTGAAAGCCGGGGCGGCTTTTGTTCGCGTGGCACGGTTGGCGTTGCCCTGGGCTAATTGCCCGCGCGCCCCTCAGCCGACTCGAATATCGCGAGGAGATCCAGCACCGTACTTTCCAGGTACTTCCCGGCCCGATAGTCCGGCTTCATGGCATCGCCACCGGCGATCACATCCTGCGGCCGTTCAATGAAACGGCCAACCAGCGTGAAACGTTCGTCCAGCACCGCCACGAGGGGGATCAGAATGCGTTCCAGACCAAGGCGCTCCTGCAAATCGTCCTCCGCGCGCCCCTTGGAGATCACCGCCAGATCGACGCGCGGCTGCAGGCGTTGCAGGAAATCCATGACCGTGACGTTTATCTGGCAGTCCGGGCACCACATCTCACCTACCACCAGCAGGTGGTAGCGGCCTTGCACGGCGTGCAGACGCTGCCGGGTGATTTCACTGAGCGCGCCGGGTTCGGCCAGTTTGCGCTGCACCGTCTGCACGGCGGCGATTTCTGCCGGCAGACCGCGGCCGACGAACGCGTCGAAGCGTTCACCGATGGCAAAGAGTTGCTCAAAGGAGGCCATGGGGTGTTCCTCAACTACAGAAATAAGGTGGCATCCCAGCAGAAATACCGAGGCACCGCAAACGGGCGAGATCTGTTTGACGACGCGAGCAGTCGGCCTATCAAGCGAGACCGGGCCTTCGTTCACGGCATTGCCGCCAAGGCACAGGCTCTGGGCGAAACCGGCTCGTGGAACCGGTGGATCAGAACAAGCGAGGGACGACTTCGGGCAAGGCCTAATCCATCGCCAGCATCAGGAACAGCCCTACCATCAGCAGTGCCGAGGCCGCCAGGGCGCTCCCGGCTCGAACATGGTTCCAGCGCGTCCAGTGCTCCACATAGTCGCGCCACGGGGCGACGGCATCGGGGCTGCCCGCGTTCAGCTTTGCCAGGGCATTGTTGCGCGGGACGTTGCACACCAACGTGACGCCGAAATTACCCAGCAGGTACATCAGGCTGCCGACGAGCAGGAACAAGGTACCGGGCACTTCCCAATGCACGAAGGTGTAGAGCGTGAGCAGCGCGCAGGCAGCAGTCGTACCCAAGAAGGTGGCGAGGAAGACTCGGTTGAGCACCGTCTCGTTGATGGCCTGCATGGCGGCGATGCCAGCTTCCGGCGAAATGCGCGCCAGCGCCTGCATCACAAAGTTGGAGAAAGCGAAGAACAGCCCGCCCATCAACCCGCAGGCAATCACGGCGAGGAAGGCGAGCACAAAGGCCAGGTCATCGATAAAGGGCATGGTCGTGTTCTCAGGGGCCGTCTAGTCGGGTCCAGGCCCCGCGCCTGTGAGGTTCTGGGGAGAAGGAAAGCAGATTTATGCTTGTTGTGCATTCGCCTTGAGTCGATAACGACCTGCCGCGGCACGGTCGCAATCTCCGCAGCGAAAACTGGGCTCTGTCCGGAAAATGCCAGCGCTCGACGACTTGTTGCGCAAACCTAGTAGCCAAACACACCTGTCAGGGAAATCTCCTTGTCACTTTCCAGACTCCCCCACGGATCGGTCGGCAGGCGCACCCTGACTTTCGTCGCGGTAGGGTTTGCGAAAGGCACGCTTGCAAGTTGCGTGTTGGTATTCGTAGTAACCCCCAACAGACCATTCACGACCGCACGAATCAACAAATGCTCGCAGTTGTTGAACCCTTGCAGATACATGGACGGCCCGCCATACACACAGGGAAGGCAATACGCGCAGAGAATATGCTTCGCGTAGTTCTTCGGGATTCCCATGATATGGAATACCTCGGCACGCGATTTCCACCTATCGTTGGCGTTATCGGCATAACCCACGTATGTCGAGTTTTCGCCGGTGTTGTGAATGATGTAGATGCAGGCTGTGGTAGCCGGCGCGGGGTTTATCGACGGCGTGAAAGCAGTTCCGCAAGCGGGCCCCATCGTCCATGAGTGATGCGATTTGAAATCAAACTCCACAGTGGCCATTTTGGTACTCCCTTACCATTGGATTGAAGTGACCTACACAGTTCATCGGCTCTAATGGGGGCAGCTGGATCAATGCCCCACCCAAAGCAACTTATTCGGGTCAGATAGTGCTGGAAAGCGCTTGATGCTCATCAGACAGATGTCAGCGCACAAACGGCCAGACCGGCAGGTATTGGCTCTCGGTACAGCCGCATGCGAACGGTATAGCACACCGTTCGTCCACCATCCGCCTGCCTTGCTACGCCCCGTGCATTCTGGATCAGACGAGGATTCCTACCGCCCAGTCGTCAATCGAGTTGCCGAGGACACGAGCATGGCTGAAGAAAATGAATCCAACCGGCATCTGCGTGAAGTCCGCCAATCGCCGATCTTCCGCTGGGCCCAAGGCCTGCAATGGTTCGGGGTGGTGATGTTCCTGCTGGCCGTCGGCTTGGCAGCGTTCACCGAGGTCACCTCAGCACCCGGTGGTGTCACCCTGATTGCGGTCTTCGGCATGCTCGGGCTGCTATCCCTGGTACCGGCGCGCTTCATCCTCACCGTGTACCTGATGAGCCCCAACAACAAGTCCGGAAAAGACCAGTCTCGAAACTGACCGGCCATCGCGGCAACTGAACGTACCAGGCCATTGACCGGTCAAGTTTCAAATCCACACGGGAGGATTCGCATGATGGACAACCAATGGCAGATCAACGGCCCCGCGTACGAACAGAACGTGCATGGCCTTGAGCGGGCCGGCTCCATCGTCGGTGGCCTGATATTGGCCCGGCACGGCTTCCAGCGCGGTGGTGTGATGGGTATCTGGAATATCGGGTTGGCCGCAGCCCTGCTGCTGCGTGGACTGACCGGCCACTGCTATGTGAAGGAAGTTCTGCACGACCGCCGCGAAGCCCTGAACCACCTACGCACCGACTTGGAGCGCCTGCAACGAGCCGTGGACAAGCTGGCAAAAGAAGGCCTCGGCAAGGCGCCGCAGGCCTGAGTCCCCGCAGGGGGCACCTGGCGCTCAGCGCACCGCCTTGCAGGACATCCCGGTGCCATACCAGGTCACCTTGGCTTCACCCTGGTGCTCCCAGAAATCCATGCCGTCGTTGCTGTAGTGGGCACCGCTGGCGGCGCGTTGGCTGATGGCAATGGTCTGGTCGCTGCCGTAGGTGAAGACCGCTGCAGCCGGCTCGAGGTTGTTATAAAACGCAGCGGTGAAGGGTTTGCTGTTATCCCCGCAGATGAACTCCACGGCCTTGGGCGCCATCACCGAGCCGGACTGGATCTGCAGCTCCACCAGACGCGTCTGGTAGCTCAGGGTCAGGCACTGGTTCTGATCGTCTGCCTTCCAGCACTCATCGCGCCCCTTCAGCCAGCCGCGCTGTTCGGCACGCAGTCGCTTCTGGGTCGCCGCGTCGGTCGCGGCCAGGGTTTTCTTGTAGACATCCGAAAGCTGGCGGTCCAGAACGCTCAGGTCGGCACTCTTGCAAACCTGCTGCTCGACGCCCTGGGCCTTGGCGCAGTCGAAGGATGGACCGGAATCGGCCATGGCCAGTGGGCTGGTGGCGCTGAGCGCCAGTAGAAGTCCTTTTGCGGGAATCATGTCGGCCTCCAAGCCTGTGATGGGGACGATTGCCAAGTAAAGCCCAGACCGCCCGAAATATCCTCCCAGTAAAGGGATTGCGGATCTTCCAAGCGTCGGGGAATCAGGTCATCGTCACCGGACAGATCAGGCTGCCTGATGAGGAAGAGGCTTTGCGCGTTCGATCCTGGCCCGGCGGTCAGGCGAGTCAAGTGCTTCCCACAGATCATTGCGACGCTGCAGGTTCAGCCAGAAGAAGTCCGCGTTCGCTAGCAAGCTAGCGCCTACAAGGGATTCCAGGACCTTCGACACTTAACGCAGACATAGCCTTCCTCACCTCCCGCTTCCTGGCCAGGTGATTCTTGAGCCAAGAAGCCTATGCGACTACGGTCAAAGCGTGTGATCGCCCCCTCCCAGCACAGGCCTCAACGCGGATGCAGCAGTAACGCGAACAACTCGGCGTGGCCGCTGACATTGAGCTTGTTGTAGAGGTTGCGCCTGTGCACCTTCACGGTTTCCGGCGAGATACCCATGCGCTGCGCAATGGCCTTGCTGGAAAAGCCCTGGAGAATCAACCGCGCGGTATCCGTCTCGCGCTCGGTCAGGCGCGCGTCGAATCGACCCAGGATGGTGGCCAGGTCGCTGGCCATCACTTCGTTCGCCGGCCCTTCCGGAGGCATGATCTGCACGTGCCTGCGCATGGCCGCGAGCACCCAGTCACGCACGCAGAGCAAGCGCCCGTGCTCGTGATCGGCAAAGGCTTGCTCGCGTCCCAGCGAGAGGCTGAGCACGGCATCGTCCAGATTGCAGATGAACTGCAGCTCGCCGCCACCGACCACGGCGCGGAAGTAGCTCAGGTAGTACTCGCTTTGCAGGAACTGGTCAGGTGCAACGGATTCCAGGCGGTGCAGGCCATCGGCAATGCCGTTGCACGCAGCCAGGTAGAAGGGATCGAGCAAGTAGCGACCCGCGCAGTAATCAGCCAGGTCCTCGCGCTCGTCCAACCCGCCGCGGAACTCGAAGTCGGCCAGCAGCTGCGGCACGCGGCCCGGACGCATCAGTGCCACCAGCGCGTTGTCCACGGGAACCAGCAGCCGCAGCGTATCCACCAGGCTGCGCCAGAAGTCTTCCTGCCCCAGACAACCGAACATGCGCGCCAGCCCCTGGTGCACCGGCAGTTCTCTCAACAAGGCTTCCACGCTCTACCCCTTTCGCATAACCCGTGATGGGAATGTCCAGCACCGCCTCAGACCTCTAGCCTCGGAACCCTCGACCACCAAGGGCCTGCCAGGGGCCAGGAGTGCCGCATCATGCTTCGTCACCGCTCGTACCTCAACCTCGGATTCGGTGCCTGCCTGTCGGCGTGGCTGTCGACCGCCGCAGCCGACGCGCCCACCGTCCACGTATACAACTGGTACGACTACATCGGCCAGACCACCCTGGCGGACTTCAAGCGCGACACCGGTATACAGCCCGTGTACGACACCTTCGACAGTGCCGAGATGCTGGAAGGCAAATTGCTCACCGGTGGCAGCGGCTACGACGTGGTGGTGGCCAGCAACTTCAGTCTGCCAACCCTCATTCAGGCAGGCGTACTGGAGCCCCTGGACCCGTCCCGGCTCCCCAACTTCAAGCACATGGATCAGGACCTGCTGGCCAAGCTGGCCGTCAACGATCCCGGCAATCGCTACGCCGTGCCTTACCTCTGGGGTACCAACGGCATCGGCTACAACGTCGACAAGGTACGCGCCGTGCTGGGTGACCAGGCCCCGGTGAACTCCTGGGACCTGCTGTTCAAGGAGGAGAACCTGGCCAAGCTGAGCCAATGTGGCGTGGCGATGCTCGATTCGCCTTCCGAAGTACTGCCCATCGTCCTGCACTACCTGGGGCTGCCGCCCAACAGCACCAACCCCGACGACTACAAGAAAGCCGAGGCCTTGCTGCTCAAGCTGCGCCCCCATATCGCCTACTTCAACTCATCGAAGTTCATCAGCGACCTGGCCAACGGCAATATCTGCGTAGCCCTGGGCTGGTCCGGCGGCATGCTGGAAGCCAGGACCAACGCCGAACAGGCTGCGAACGGTGTGAAGATCGAATACAGCCTGCCGACCGAAGGCGCGCCCGTGTGGTTCGACACCCTGGTACTGCTCAAGCAATCGCCGCACCCCGATCAAGGCCTGGCGTTCATCGACTACCTGATGCGCCCGGAAGTCATCGCACCGATTTCTGACTTTCTCCGCTACCCCAACGGCAATCGCAACGCCACGCCGATAGTCGCCGAAGCCACCCGCAACGACCCCAGCGTTTATCCGCCAGCCGAGGCCATGGCCAGGCTGTTCACTCTGGAACCACTGCCCAAGAAAGCCGAGCGCGTGCGCACACGCGTCTGGAGCAAGGTGAAGAGTGGCCAGTGACCCGACCTTCAAACCTTCTTGCAACCAACTGTCATGAGTAAAACGATGAAACCACGTGCCCGCGACCTCGGACTCCAGTTCGGCCAACTGCAACCTGGCCCCCTCAATGCCATCACCGACGTACCCGGCGTACGGGTCGGCCATTGCGATATACGCGGCCGCACGGCCGAAGGGCGTGATATCCAGACCGGCGTCACAGTGATCGAACCACGCCTGGGGTCGACCAACCTGCAGCCCTGTTTCGCCGGCGTCCACATCCTCAATGGCAACGGCGATGCCACCGGCCTTGAGTGGATTCGCGAGGCCGGCCTGCTGACCAGCCCGATTGCCTTCACCAATACCCACAGCGTGGGCACCGTGCGGGACGCACTGATTGCCCTGGACCGCGAGGAGCAACCCCAGGATGGCCGGCTGTACTGGAACATGCCGGTGGTGCTGGAAACCTTCGATGGCCTGCTCAACGACATCAACGGCTTTCACGTGCGTATCGAGCATGTGGCCCAGGCCCTGGACAATGCCGTCGATGGCCCGGTGACCGAAGGCGCGGTGGGCGGCGGTAGCGGCATGATCTGCCATGAGTTCAAGGGTGGCATCGGCACCGCCTCGCGCCAGTTGAGCGCCGAGCAAGGCGGCTGGACGGTCGGCGCCATCGTCCAGGCCAACCACGGTGTCCGCCCGGAGCTGCGCGTCGATGGCTACCCGGTGGGCCGCTACATGGAGCAGGTGGACTCACCCTTCCTCAAGGCCCGCCTGCCACACCCCGGCATGGGCTCGATCGTCGTCTGCCTGGCCACTGACGCGCCATTGCTGCCGCACCAGTGCACGCGCCTCGCCCAGCGCGCCAGCATCGGCCTGGCCCGCACCGGTGGCGGTACGGAAGATCACAGCGGCGACATCTTCGTGGCCTTCTCCACCGGCAACCAGCACCTGCCGGCACCCGCCTACGAGGCCAAGGGTGCGCCGACCTGCGACAACCTGCGCATGGTCAACAATGACCACATCAGTGAGTTGTTCCTCGCCGCCGCTGAAGCCGTGGAAGAAGCCATCATCAACGCGATGCTGGCCTCGCCCACCACCGAAGGTAACGGCCATCGGGTGCCGGGACTGGACGTCGAAACCCTGACCAAGTCGCTGCACCAGGCGGGTTGGCCGGGCCAGAAACCCTGACAAGGACGAACGCTTCCTGTGGGGGCGATTTCATTCGCCCCCACAGGAAAAGCCGCCGCCCGTGCCGAGCCGGCCCAATGGGTTTACCATTGCGCCCTTTCCTTCCCACTGGCTGCTCCCATGACCGACCCCGTCCGCTTGTCCAAATGCGTTATCGAACTCACCGGCTGTTCGCGCCGGGAGGCCGAGCTCTATATCGAGGGTGGCTGGGTGACGGTCGATGGCGAGGTGGTCGAACAGCCGCAGTTCAAGGTTGAAGGCCAGACAGTCGCTCTACTCCCTGGCGCCACGCCCGATCCCCAGGAGCCAGTGACGCTCCTGCTGAATCAGCCCGCCGGCCTGTCCTTCGAAGCCGCCCAACGCGCGCTCAACCCTGAAAGCCGCTGGCCGGAAGACCGCACCACTGTGCGCCTGCTGCGTAGCCACTTCGCTCGCCTGACCACCACCCTGCCACTACAACCGGGCGCCAGCGGGCTACTGGTGATGACCCAAGACTGGCGAGCCCTGCGCAAGCTCAACGAAGACGCGAGCAAGCTGGAGCAGGAATACGTCGTCGAAGTCACCGGCACGATGCTGGACAAAGGCCTCGACCGCCTGAAGCGGGGCATCAAGGTCAAAGGCCAGGACCTGCCACCGGTGAAGGCCAGCTGGCAGAACGAAACCCACCTGCGCTTCGCCCTGAAGAACCCCAAACCGGGCCTGATCGCCGCTTATTGCAGCGCCGTTGGCCTGAAGGTCGTCGGCATGAAGCGCATCCGCATCGGCGGCGTGCCCATGGGCAAGGTGCCGGTCGGGCAATGGCGCTACCTGGGGCAGGCCGAGCGGTTCTGAGGCCGTCCTGGGCCTTCTCTTTGTAGGGGCAAATAATCGCCAAGGGATGCGCAGCGTCCCCGAAAACCCGAGGGCTGCCCTTCGGCCGGCGCATGTATTGGCTATGCCTGCATTGCCCGTAGGAGCTGGCTTGCCAGCGAATGGCCCCGTTTCGCTGGCAAGCCAGCTCCTACAAGGCTCTTGGCCCGATGGTAAATCTCTCGCAACAGCTAACGCAGACATGGCGAATGAATTCGCCCCTACAACTGCTGTTCCTGGCCGGTACGGCTTTCCTGCGGTCGCTGGCTGGACAATGCCGTTCGTTCGGCTGGGTTGGCGCTCAGGCGCTGGAACTCGAACACCGGTGTCTTGGCCGGTTTGCTCCGAATCACCACACTGCCCGGCCCCTGGCCGGCGTACTGGCCGTAGACGCCCAACATGAACATGCCGATCACCATGAAGATGGCGGCACGCTCAATCGACCTGGGGTTCTTGCCGGAAGGCTGGTGCAGGACCTGCAGCCTCGGCGAACGGGATGCGCGCTTCATCAGTCGTCCAGGAGCCGGTCCATCAATTCCAGGCCCAGGCGCTGGGTGCTGGACTCGTCCCGCAGATCGCGCTGGCTGATGCCGGCCACCTTGGTCCGGGGGATGGCGAGATGCTGGTTGCGCAGGGTGATGGAGTAACTGCCATCGGGCTCCCACAAGCACTCGAACTGAAAGGTGACGCTCATTTTGTTCAAGGTGTCCTCAACCTGGCGAAGCATCAAATTATTCATTCTCAGTCCTCCCCACCAATCGAGTGGCCGGACTGAAAAACCTAGCAGGGAAACTCGCCACGTAAATGTCATTGGGCGGCTATTCATCGGAAAGCTTCCTCCAACACAGTGACAACCCCGTTGCAGAGCCTTTACAGACAAGCGGTCCTTGAAACCTTCCTCAGCGGGTACGTCACTTGCCATAAGGCAAGTTCGAGGCGGCCCGCATGCCCAACGATCCTTCTGCACCCGCGTTCGGCGTCGAGGAAAGCTTCTTCCTGGTCGACACCCGCAGCCGCAACCTGCCAACGCAACTGCCGGATGGATTTCTCGAGGCGGCACGGGACGCGTTCAGGGAAGGCTTCAGCCAGGAAATGTTCCAGAGTGTCGTGTGCCTGGACATGGCCCAACCGACCCTGCTGGAAATCAATGAGGCCCGCGCCTGTCTGCTGGAACGGCGCACCCGCCTGGCCGCCATCGCCAAGGAGCATCAGCTCGCGCCACTCTCTGCGGGCTCCCACCCCTTCGCTGACTGGCATGTGCAGGTGCCGTCGGATGACCCGCACTACCAGCCCCTCTTCGAAGACCAGCGGATGATCGCCCACCGCAGCCTGGTCTGCGGCATGCGCGTGCATGTGGTAGTGCCGCTGGAGATTGACCGCATCCAGGTGATGAACCGGGTACTGGGCTGGCTTCCGCTGCTGTTGGCGCTGAGCACCTCATCCCCTTTATGGAACGGCCGCCCAACCGGGTTGATGAGCTATCGCCAGGCGGTGTGCGCCGAGTGGCCGCACAAGGGCATTCCCGAGCACTTCCCCGACGAGCCTGCCTTCGACGCCTATCTGCAGTGGCTGATGGCCTCGGGGTCGATACGTCGCGAAGGCGACCTGGCCTGGTGCATTCGCCCGTCGCCACGCTTTCCAACCCTGGAACTCCTCGCGGCCGATGCCTGCCCCTCGGTGGAAGACGCCCTGTGCATCGTTGCCCTGTTCCGCGCCCTGGTCAGTTGGGCCATGGTCCAGGACGATGGCGACCTGCACGACGCCCCCTTGCAGCGCCTGGTCCTGAAGGAGAACCACTGGCGCGCCATGCGCTTTGGCATCCACGGCATGTACCTCGACGGCTCGGGCGAGGCCAGCCTCTCTGCCGGCGCCTGGCTGGCCAGGGCTTACGCCTGCTTCGGCGAACTCGCTGAATCCGAGGGAGATGACCAGGCCTTTGTCCGTGGCCGACATGTGCTGCGTTACGGCAGCAGCGCCGACCGACAGCTACTGCGCTACCGGGAAGCCCTGCAGTCCGGCCTGCCCCGGCAGCAGGCGCTGGTGGCCGTCATCGACGAGCTGATTGCCGAAACCAGTGGTGGCTAACCGACCGGGCTGACCTTCAAGACACAGGAAATGCTCTGGGTGCGGCCATCCCAGATATACCGGAAGTGCGCGCCCTGCACCGGCAGGGTGACCGCAGGCGGGCGGAAGGCCGCCACGCACTCGTGGCCCGGCAGGCGCACGCTGTTGTACAGCAGCCCCCACTTGCCGGCATTGCGGTGAAGCCCGGCGAAGGCCTGGCTGGTGCCGTAACTGGCCATGTCCGGGTCATGCAGCTCGACACGATCTCGCACATCGAGCATCGGGCTGACCACCTTGTTCACATAGGCCCGTAGCGTGATTTCGATACTCGCCTCCTGGGTAGCACGCCAGAAGCGCTCCTGGTGGTAGCGGGTTTCGGCGATGGCCGCGTCGATGGAGCTTGCACAGTAGTAGACACCGAAGCTGCCGTCGGTAAAGCGGCTGGCGCGACCGATATGGGTGAATACGGCCATCACCACGGTGGCGCCGCTGCCACTGACACGGTCTTCGGGGGCAACGCGGGAAATCTCCCCCACCTGGTCGCGCAGGCGGTCGTTGGTCATGGCCTCGATGGCGTAGGCCAGCTCCAGCTCTTCGGGATCAAGGGTGTCCTCGAATACGGAAATGGGCGGGAAAGCGCTGTTGACCAGGCGATAAGCCTTGTTCCAGTCGGGAATCCGTTCCACCAGCAACTCCTCGGTCATCAGCCTCGCACTCCATCGAGATAACGGCGCACATCGGCCACATCCACCACCTGGCCACCGAGCATGTATTCCAGGGCGCTGCGGCCGTTGAAGGGTGCCGCGCTGTTGGGCTTGTGCACCCATTCGTAGGCACGCGCTTCCTGATTGCTGAAGAGAATGCGCAGGGACTTGTGGATGCCCATCAGGTAGGAGATGCGCTCCAGCGTGTCGTGGGGCAGGCGCACGCTGGGCAGTTTCTTGTAGCTGAAGTAGGTGGTGTTGCCGATGGAACCGAGCAAGGTGCGCTGCTGCTCCTTGGAACAACCCCACTTGTCCATCAGGTTGAAGAAGAACTTCAGGGCCACGCGGCCGGCTTCGCCGTTCTGGAGGTCCGGAGTGGCATGGTGGGCAGGGCTGCTCATGGCGTCTCCTGAGTGAATGACTATGACCTCAACTCTACTCCTGATCCGAACTCTTTCAAGTAGAAAGTTCATATACGTAGCAACCTTTATCCTGCTGACGGCCTTCATGCGCGATCAATGGAAAAAACGCCAATGTGCCGGAGCGCTCAGGACCTGGGCCCCGCCGTCCACGCTGGCTAGAGTGCTGACGCACGCCATTCGCGAGGGCCACCGCCATGCTCGACGCCACCACCGCCCGCCGCTCCCGTTACCTGAAGAACCGCCACCTGGCACTGGCTCTGTTCGCCGAGCAGGGCTATGGCCAGGTGAGCATGCGCGACCTGGCGGCGCAGCTGGGAATCAAGGCGGGCTCCATCTACCACCACGTGGAAAGCAAGGAAGTGCTGCTGTTCGAGTTCATCGAAGAGCTCTACGAGCAGTTGCTGGACCATGCCGCCCTGGCCACCCGCCGACACCGCGACCCGGCCGCGTGCCTGGCCGCGCTGATCGACGCCCACCTCGCCCTGCATCAGCCCATGGGCCTGCACTTCCGCCTCGCCGAACGGGAAGCCCGCTGCCTCTCCGGCGAGCGCCTGGAACAGGCCCGCGCACTGCTCCAAGCCTATGAAGCCGCCCTGCTGGAACCCTTGCAGCAACTGGCCGGCCAGCCCCTGGATGCCGCCGGACGCGGTGCCGTAGCCTGCATCGTGTGACTCCTCAACCAGTTGGTCGTGCACAGTGCGATATCTGCCAGGTGTGCAGCTTGCGGTCTCGTCGTACGCTTTTGCATGGCCTTGCCCTCGCTGTCGGTGGTTATCGTAGGGTGCCACCGTGGCGCGCTCGACGCCTCGGCGAGGGCGAGTCCATCCCATTACGGGTTCCAGCAACTATCTCTTCGCGGCCATCGAATTTACGGCTGAGACCCTCTTTTTGGCTCACATTGCCTACTGTTTAAGTACCAGCAGCAGAGATGTCGCGATGTACGAGCCCATTAACGCAGTAGTGATCATGGGTGTTGCCGGTAGCGGGAAGTCCGCCGTGGCTCGGGCGCTGGAAGTGCGCAGCGGGGCGCGGCTGATCGAGGGGGATGCCTTCCACCCCGACCGCAACATCCAGAAGATGAGCACTGGCCAACCCTTGACCGACAGGGACCGCGCCAGTTGGCTGCATGCGCTCGAGAAACAGCTGCGCCAGACCTACCGCGCTGGCGAGCACCCCATCCTCACCTGCTCGGCGCTCAAGCGCAGCTACCGCGATGGCCTGCGCCATGCCATACCGGCACTGGGTTTTGCCTACCTGCAACTCTCCCCCACCGCAGCAGCCGAGCGCATGGCCCAGCGCCGCGGGCACTTCATGCCGGTGAGCCTGCTGGACAGTCAGTTCGCCGACCTGGAAGAGCCGTTGGACGAACCCCTTACCCTGATCCTCGACGGCACCCTGTCCGTGGGCGAGCTGGCCAGCGCCATCCACCAGTGGTGGCAGCAGCACGCGCCGGCCTGATGCCATCCCCGTTTGTTGGAGAGATTTCAATCGCGAATGAATTCGCCCCCACAGAAAAGCGTCCGGTGCGGGGCGTGGTCGGGGCCATTTCTTATAGGGCGGCGGAAAACCGCTTCAACTTGAGTCGGGGTGGATCAACGAGCGGTACTGCCCCGGCGTGGAGCCCGTCCATTTCTTGAAAGCCTTGTAGAAGGCGCTGGTGTCGGCGAACCCCAGTTCGAAGGCCAGCTCGGTGAAATTGCCTTCACCGTTGTCCAGCCGGGCGATGGCCAGGTCGCGCCGTACCTGGTCCTTCAGCCCCTGGTAGGACTGCCCCTCCAGGGCCAGCTTGCGGCGCAGAGTGGACGGCGCCATGTAGAAGTGGCTGGACAGCGCCTCCACATCGGGCCAGCGCTCGGGCTTGATGCTGCGCAGGTAGGCGCGGATGCGCGCCGCCAGGCTCTGCGGGTCGCGGTAGCGCACCAGGATGTTCGCCGGCAGGCCGCCAAGGAAGCGCTTGAGGTCGCGGTTGCTGCGACGCACCGGCAGCTCCAGGCAATCGGCATTGAACAGCAGGCGGCTCTGGGGACGGGAGAAGCGCAGGTTGGTACTGAACATCACCCGGTAGTCTTCGATGTAGTCCGGCACCGCGCAGCGTAGGTCGACCCCGAGGATGGGAATGCGCCGCCCGGCCAACCAGCACAGCAACCCGTGGATCATCAGCCACAGGGTGAAGTAGCTGAAGGCCCGGCCTTGCTGGCCTTCTGGCTCATTCAGGGTGATTTCCGCCAGGCCGCCACGCCGCTCCAGGCGCGGAGAAAGGCCGTCGAAGATGAGTTCGAGAAAGCGCAGCGACAGTTCCAGGGCCGCCCCCACGGTAGGTTCCTTTACGGCGGCTCGGGTCATGTAGGCGAAGCTGCCGGACTTCATGCGGCGCGGGTTCATGCCGAAGAACTCGTCGTCCATGGTCCGTGCGATCAGCAGCCAGAGCTGCCCGTAGAGCTGCGACGACACACGCCCATAGGGCTTGGCCAGCAGTTCGGCGGGAATGCCGGCCTGGCTCAGCAGCCCCGAATCATCAAAGCCCCGCTGGCGCAGTTCCAGCAGGGCTTCGTGAACCAGGCGGACGGAGATGGTGCCTTTCTCGGCGGACGTGCCTGTCATGGTCTCCCTTGGTGCAGGTGCGATGAAGCAAACATTGTAGGGGCGAATTCATTCGCCAAGCAGGACACCGTCCTGCCATTCAGACGCCCATGGGGCAGCTGTGCCGCCCTTGGCGAATGATATGGCTATGTCTGTGTTAGCTGTTGCTAGATGACAACCGGTGAGCGTGGGTGCGGGTAGGAGCCAGCTTGCTGGCGAAAATGTCCGCATTCGCTAGCAAGCCAGCTCCTACAAGGATTCCAGGACCATCGACACTAAAGGCAGACATAGCCAATGAATTCGCCCCTACAGGAGATCCATCGCCCCACTGCAAGCCCTACCGAATCGCCGTCACCTTGTCGTCCTTAGGCGGGGTCAGTTCCTCGATGCTGATCTCGCGCATGCGGAACTTCTGGATCTTGCCGGTCACGGTCATCGGGAAGGCATCCACGAAGCGAAAGAAGCGCGGCACCTTGAAGTGGGCAATGCGTTCCTTGGCCCAGGCGCGCAGTTCTTCCTCGGTAGCCGTGTGGCCGGGGTGGAACTTGATCCAAGCGACGATTTCCTCGCCGTACTTGCTGCAGGGAATACCGATCACCTGCACGTCGGCCACCGCCGGGTGGGTGAAGAAGAACTCTTCCAGCTCACGCGGGTAAACGTTTTCGCCGCCGCGAATGATCATGTCCTTGCTGCGGCCAACGATGCAGACGTAGCCGTTCTCGTCCATGGAGGCGAGGTCGCCAGTGTGCATCCAGCGGCCCGGATCGATGGAATCGGTGGTTGCTTGCAGGTTGTTCCAGTAGCCCAGCATCACGCTGTACCCGCGGGTGCAGAGTTCGCCGATGGTGCCGCGCGGGACGATCCTGCCCTCGGCGTCGACGATCTTGCTTTCCAGGTGCGGCTGGGTGCGGCCGACGGTGGTCACGCGCAGTTCCAGTTCGTCGTCCGGGCCGGTCTGCAGGGACACCGGGCTGGTCTCGGTCATGCCGTAGGCGATCTGCACTTCGCTCATGTGCATCTCATTGATGACCCGACGCATCACCTCGATCGGGCAGGTAGCGCCGGCCATGATGCCAGTGCGCAGGCTGGACAGGTCGAACTCGCCGCGCTGCGGGTGATCCAGCTCAGCGATGAACATGGTGGGCACGCCATACAGCGCGGTGGCCTTCTCTTCCGCTACGGCACGCAGGGTGGTCAGCGGGTCGAAGGCGTCACCCGGGTAGATCATGGTGGAGCCGTGGGTCACGCAGCCCAGGTTGCCCATCACCATGCCGAAGCAGTGATAGAGCGGCACAGGGATCACCAGACGGTCCTGCTCGGTCAGGCCGAGGCTCTCGCCGACCATGTAGCCGTTGTTGAGGATGTTGTAGTGGCTGAGGGTCGCGCCCTTGGGGAAGCCGGTGGTGCCGGAGGTGTACTGGATGTTGATCGGGTCGTCGAACTGCAGGCTGGCCTGGCGCTCGGCCAGGGCTTCGGGACTCACCTCGCCCGCCTTCTGCTGAAGTGCAGCCCAGGGCAGGAATGCAGACGGTGGGTTGGCCGCCAGACTGACCACGCCGCGCAGTTCCGGCAGGCGCTCGCAATTGAGGCTGCCCGGCTCGGCGGCGGCCAGCTCGGGCACCAGGCCGAGGAACATGGCGTGGTAGTCGGACGTCTTGAAGGCATCGGCGCAGATCACCCAGCGGCAGCCGGATTGCTTGAGCGCGTACTCCAGTTCACTGCTGCGGTAGGCCGGGTTGATATTGACCAGGATGGCGCCGATCTTGGCGCTGGCGAACTGGGTGATGCACCACTCGGCGCAGTTGGGCGCCCAGATCCCCAGGCGGTCGCCGCTGTTCAGGCCCAGGGCGAGCAAGGCACGGGCATGGCGTTCCACCGCCTCGGCGAGTTCCCGCCAGCTGTAGCGCAGGCCCTGATGCCTGACCACCAGCGCCTCGCGCTCGGGGAACTTGGCAACCGTGGCATCGAATGCCGCGCCTATGGTCATGGCGAGCAGGTCCTTGTCCTGCCGCCCCCGGGTATAGCTCTGGTGATTCATGGCTTTCCCTTCTTGTCTTTGTACTGGGATACAGCTGTGAATGACGTAGTCGGCTTTATTTACCTTTACGTAAACGTAAAGGTAAATAAAGCCTGTTTACCTGTCTAGTGACCCATTGGTCGGATAGGGGTTCGGTCGCCCGTAGGGGGAAGAACACTGTAGGGGCGAATTCATTCGCCAAGTAGGCCGCAGGTCTGCCCTGCGGCGTTGAAGGGGCAGCTTCGCCGCCCTTGGCGACTGAAGTCGCCCCTACAGAAGAGCATTCGCCCCTTAGGATCTCCGCCCTTACCGGATAAACACCTGGGTCGTGGTGATCGACATGTCCCCACCCGGCAACTTGATGTTCTTGATCTTCTCCAGGCTGTCCGGATCGAACACCGCGATGTCGTTGAAGGTGCCGGCCAGATAGAGCTTGGTGCCCTTTTTGTTGAAGGCGACGCAGTAGTAGGAGTGATCCAGGTTGGCCGCCTTGATCAGCTTCTGTTCCTTGATGTCGTACTTGGCCAGGCGGTTGAGCACGCCGAACATCTGGTTCGGGTCTTTCGGCGAGCGCAGGCCGGTGAAGTACAGCTCGGTCAAGGGTGCGAAGTCCTGCACGGTGGACTTGCCGGTCTTCAGGTCGATGCTGACGTAGCCATAGATGAAGTCGGCGGTGGCCAGGTCCTGCTTCTCATCCTTGAACTTGGCCGTGGTGTAGAGCATGGAGAACTCGTGGTAGGTGGTCTGGTGCGGCCAGAAATACAGCACGTCCGGAGCACTGTAGTTCGGGCGCTGCCAATTGCGGCCAGGGACCGCTACCTCGTACTTGCCGGTATTCACATCCATCTTGTAGATGTCCGGCCCGGCGACGAACAGCGAGCCATCATCGGCGGCGCGCATCAGGTAGACCTGGCGCGGCATCGGGAAGCTGCGCACGGGCTTGGCGTCCAGGCCGTCGCGGGTGCGGAAGACCTCCAGGCGCGGCTGCTTGACCACGTAGTGGTCGTTCATCATCTGGGTCGGGTTGACCGTGGTGTAGAGCTCCTTGCCATCGGGGCTGAGCGCGAAGGAGAACATCGAGCGCACCTTCTCGCCCGGCTTTTGCGAGAGCTTGGCGTGGAACACGGTCTTGCAGCCGTCCAGGTCGATGCCGTAGAGGTCACCGAAGTGGTTGTTGAGGATGAACGCAGTCTTGTTGTCCGGCGCCATCATCGCCGTGCCAGGCCCGAAGGCGTCGGGCAGGCGGCAGGTCTTGTAAAGGCTATCGGTGGCGAGATCCACCACGTGCAGGTTGTTCGGGTAGTTGGTGGCGATCATGTATTCATGACCGGCCTTCAGCGCAGGACCCGCCTCTTCTGCGGCCCAGGCACTGTTGCCCAGTGCGAGTCCGGCGACAGCGGTCGCCAGGCTGGCGATGGCTTTGAGCTTCATACGGTTTCCCCTCTTGTTCTTGTCGCCGGTCATTTGTCTTTCGGGAATACGGTGCCGAGGTTGCGCCAGTCCTCTTGCGAGTTGGTCGCCTGGGCGTTCCAGTCCGGGTAGGTGCTCATCATGTCGGGCACCTGGGCCGGCCACCAGCAAGGGTCGGAGCAGCCGTAAAGGTCCGCTTCCATCGGCTGGCAGAGCGAGGCGACGCCACCGAAGGCGTCCACTTCCCAGCCCGGGTCGGTGGTGGCGGTACAACCGGCCACCGCACTCATGGCCATGACTTCTTCGATGCGATCTTCGGCTGCGGCTTTTTCGAGCATTTGCGCTTTGTTGTTGAGCGGCTTCAGATGTTTCATGTCAGTGCGCCTTCCGCGGGGAGATGTAGCTGCTGATGAAGGCCGGATTGACGGCCATGATGCGGCTGTAGACTTCGATGCCGAAGTCCACCCAGTCGCGCATCAGCTCGCAGTAGTGATAGGTCGGGTGAGTGGGGTCGCCGTAGCGGGCGTAGCTCTCGTGGTAGCAGCCGCCGGAGCACAGGTTGCGGATACGGCAGGTGTCGCAGCCGGTGCCGGTGCGGTCCAGGCGCTGGGAGAGGAAGTCGTTGAGCTCGGCCTGCTTCACCCCGCTGTGCACGTTGCCGAAGGTCGGCAGGCTGGAGCCAGTGAAACGGTGGCAGAGGTTCAGCTCGCCCTTGTGGTCCACTGCCAGCATCTTCAGGCCGGCACCGCAGGGCAGCGCCTTCTTGTGGCCTTCGTGGATGTCGGTGATCAGTTGATGCAGGTTGGAGAAGCCGATGTTGCGGTGCTCCAGCGCCGCTTCCAGGTAGCGACGGCCCAGGGCCTTCATGTTGGCGAAGACTTCCACCAGCTCTTCGCTGGTCAGGTTGAAGTTCGCCATGTCGCCGGAGGTGACCGGCGCAAAGCCGACTTCGGCAAAACCCAGCTCGTTGAACAGGTGGTTCCAGATGGTCTCGACGTCGGTGATGCCACGGGTCAGGGTGACCCGCGCGCCCACCGGACGGCTGCGGTAGCGCGACAGCAGCAGGTCCACCTTGCGCCGGACCACGTCATAGGTGCCCTGCCCGCCCACGGTGATGCGATTGCGATCGTGCACGGTCTTCGGCCCGTCGATGCTCACCGACAACCCGAAGCGGTGGGCGTTGAGGTAGTCGATGATTTCTTCGGTGAGCAGCGTGGCGTTGGTGGTCATGATGAACTCCACCTGCTTGCCTTCCTCCGCGAAACGCCGCTCGCAGTAGTCCACCATGTGCTCGATCAGCGGGCGGTTGGACAGCGGCTCACCGCCGAAGAAGACCACGCTGTAGCGCTCCTCGTCCGGCGACTCCTTGAGCAGCATTTCCACTGAAGCCTCGGCGGTTTCCGCGCCCATCTTCTTGCCAGCCGACGGTTTGTCCAGGTCTTCCTTGTAGCAGTAGGTGCAGCTCAGGTTGCAACCGGTATTGACGTTCAGCACCACGGTGTTGAGCGCCGTGCGCTCCACCTTGCTGATGCCGATCTCCGGCGTCAGCGGCGAGCCGTCGCTGACCACTTCCAGCGCGATCAGCTCGCGCAGGGTTTCATCGATGTCCTGCCCGGCGAAACGCCCGGCCAGACGTTGCACCAGATCCTCGGACGAGCAGCTCTGCTGGCGCAGCGCGTCGATGATGCCGCCAGTGACTTCGTCGGTGGCGAACAGCGAACTGCTCGGGATGTGGAACAGCATGCGGTCGGCATCCACCCGCACTTCGTGCAGGTTGCGTTCGACCAGATTCAAGATTGCGCCCATGGCGACCTCCCGGAAATTTGCCCAATCGTCGTTGCGAATCCGGGCGGGACGACCCCGCCCGAGCCACTGCCGGCTAGGGCAGCGGCGGGTTGTTCCAGCGCTGTACGGTGACGATCAGGTGGCCTTCACCCTTCTGGCCGCCCTCCTCCAGCTCGGCGATCACCTTCAGGTTGCCGGCGTTGTTGGTCATCATCTTGCGTTCCGGGTTCGGGCCGGCGCCGCCGGGAATGAACACACCGTCCTTCTGCATCACGCCGGCGAACTTCACGTCCTCGTCTTCCTTGGCGCGCTCGTCGAAGGGCTCCACCGACCATTTCGCAGGCAGGTACCCAATGCGGTAGGGCTTGCCGTCAGCGCCCTTGCCCCAGGCCTCGGCCTCGAAGCGGCCCTGCACCTTGGGCGTGGAACCGCCGTTCTCACCCACGCGGGCGATGGAGAACTCGGGCACCACTTTCACTTCGGCGATGTCCTTGTAGACGGCGAGTTCAACGCCGTTGAGCTGGCCCAGCACCACGCTGCGCACGCCCGGTGCCGCATCGGCTGCGGCCCTGACCTTGACGCGGAGCTGTTTCGGGGTGACTTCCAGCACCTTCACCACCTCGACACCGGCCCCCAGGTCCGGCGTACCGGAAAGGCCACTGCCCACCAGGGTCAGTTCCGCTTCGCTGCCAGCCTTGATGAAGGCGGGCTGCACGGCCAGCAGCTTGGCGCTGCCTTCTTTGGCGGCGCTGAAGTCCAGGCCACGCTCGTCATGCTCGGCCTCGAACATGCGACCTTTCATCTCGCCGTTCAGGGCAGCGAATACCTGGCGCAGGTTGGTCTCGCCAACCTTCACGTTGCCGCGCCACTCGTAGCCGTTGTAGAGGATGGCCGAGCCGCTGCCGTTGAACGGCGTGCCGTCGGCGTACTGGCCTTTCACCTCGACCTTGAAGGTGTCGCCTTGATCGGCGGTCACGGTCATCACGCCGCGCACATCGCCCTTGGTCAGCATGTGGCCGCTGAAGCTCCACTGCCCCGGCAGACTGTCCGCCTTGGGCTTGGCCTTCTGCCAATCGGCCCAGGCCTTGTTCTCCAACGGGAAGCGCTTGGCCAGGTCCGGAACGGTTTCCTTGAGGGCGATTTCCAGCCAGTCGCGGTCGCGGGACTGGGCCTGGTATTCGAGGGACGGCCACTGGCCGAGGTGGAAGTTGACCAAGTGTTCCCACTCTTTGGCGGGGCGACGCTGCAGGGCGACCCGGGCGCCGGAGTGGCAGCGGCCGCACATCTGACTGAGGTGGTCGTCGAAGGTCTCGACAGTATTCAGCCTGCGCTCCATGGCGTAGCGCACGCCTTCGGTTTCGCTCGGCGCGAGGCCCTGCTTGTCGGCCAGGTACTTGACCAGGGTGCGACGGTCATCGTCGCTGATCTTGAGGCCGTGCATCACCTGCATGCGCGCGATGCTCATCAGCCAGCCCTCGGGGGTCTTGCGCTGGTGACTGATACGGCTGAAAGAGTCGTTGCCTTCGGGGATATGGCAACCCACGCACTTGGACTTGAGGATGGCTTCGCCGCCCTCCGCTGCATGGGCCTGGGCGAACATCAGGGACGCCATGGCCAGTGCCAGGGAGCCCGCGTGTTGCCGGAGTCGAGTCGTCTTCAAGGTCAGACCTCCACGGTGTTGTTCTTATGGTTTGCACCCCTTGGGCCGCAGGTGCATCTGTCACGGCAAATACATAATGTGTGCCATGCCGATGAAAGTCCTTTTATAACAATGCTTTAGCCGTAAAACACAGGCTTGGCAGGGATACTGGCCATGGGCCCCGGCGTCTAATTTCGCGACAGACTGTTCCAGCCTGAGACGGGGCCGCGCAGCGCCTTCTTAAGGTAGACGCTGCGACTGTTCCAGGCCTGTCTCAGGCCGTCTCAAACTGCAACAGGGCGCAATCCGGCGGGAATCCGAGAATCTGGGATAAATCCTTACAACTCAATGCCTTATGAGCGGGATACGGCCTTGGCATGGGGGTTGCGAACGCCGGGTACAACTTCAATGAATAGAGGCCTACCTCCATGCTTGTCGACCTGCCCGTCCTTCCCCAGACCCAAGCCTTCCTCAACCGCAAGCTGAAGATGCTGATCGGCGCAGAGTGGCAGGACGCCGCCAGCGGCAACACCATGAGCTTTCGCAACCCGGCCACCGGGGAAGTCCTGGGTGACGTGCCCTCCGCCACCTTTGAGGACGTCGACCGTGCCGTACAGGCGGCCCGCCAGGCCTTTGATGATTCCGCCTGGAGCCGCATGCGCCCCCGCGAGCGCCAGAATCTGCTGTGGCGCCTGGCCGACCTGATGGAGCGCGACGCCCAGGAACTGGCTGAGCTGGAGTGCTTGAACAACGGCAAGAGCGCCGTCGTGGCCAAGGTCATGGACGTGCAGTTGGCCATCGACTTCCTCCGCTACATGGCCGGCTGGGCCACCAAGATCGAAGGCGCCACTGTCGATGTGTCCATGCCGCTGATGCCGGACGACCAGTTCCACGGTTTCATCCGCCGCGAGGCCGTGGGCGTGGTCGGCGCCATCGTCGCCTGGAACTTCCCACTGCTGCTGGCCTGCTGGAAACTCGGCCCGGCGCTGGCCACCGGCTGCACCGTGATCTTGAAACCCGCCGACGAGACCCCGCTCACCGCCCTCAAGCTGGCCGAACTCGTGTTGGAAGCCGGCTACCCGGCCGGCGTGTTCAACGTCATCACCGGCACCGGCCTGAATGCCGGCGTCGCCCTCACCCGCCATCCGGGCGTGGACAAACTGACCTTCACCGGCTCCACCGAAGTGGGCAAGCAGATCGGCAAGGCGGCCATGGACAACATGACCCGCGTCACCCTGGAGCTGGGCGGCAAGTCCCCGACCATCGTCATGCCCGACGCCAACCTGCAGGAAGCTGCCGCCGGCGCCGCCACCGCGATCTTCTTCAACCAGGGCCAGGTGTGCTGCGCCGGCTCGCGTCTCTATGTGCATCGCAAGCACTTCGACAACGTGGTGGCCGACATCGCCGGCATCGCCAATGGTATGAAGCTGGGCAATGGCCTGGACCCGAGCGTGCAGATGGGTCCGCTGATCTCCGCCAAGCAGCAGGACCGCGTCACCGGCTATATCAACCTCGGCCGCGAGTTGGGTGCCACCATCGCCTGCGGCGGCGAAGGCTTCGGCCCCGGCTACTTCGTCAAGCCGACCGTGATCGTCGACGTCGACCAGCAGCACCGCTTGGTGCAGGAAGAAATCTTCGGCCCGGTGCTGGTCGCCATGCCCTTCGACGACCTCGACGATGCCGTGCGCATGGCCAACGACAACCCCTACGGCCTGGGCGCGAGTATCTGGTCCAACGACCTGTCGGCGGTGCACAAGATGATTCCGCGCATCAAATCCGGCTCGGTCTGGGTCAACTGCCACAGCGCCCTGGACCCGGCTCTGCCCTTCGGCGGCTACAAGCTCTCCGGCGTCGGCCGCGAAATGGGCGCGGCGGCCATCGAGCACTACACTGAGCTGAAGTCGGTGCTGATCAAGCTGTAGGACAGGAGCAGCGGGCATCCAGGTAGCCCGGATGAAATCCGGGGAATGGCCCAGCGCCGCTCCCGGATTGCATCCGGGCTACGTTTCGGTTGACATGCAGTCATAACGACAACTAACGCTGTCATTAACACCTACGTCAGAATGACTCCACAAGCAATCAACATATTGATTTAAAACGCTTTTCAATCTGGCGCAGAAATTGATCCTCTCCTTTCGCAACTCAACAGCAGAAGGGAAATCCCATGAACATCCCCCGCCTCACCCTGTGCCTTGCCCTGCTCTCCTCACCCCTCGCCTTCTCTGCGGAGGTCCTTTCCGAAGCCCCCGATACCACTGTCGGCAAAGCCACCGGCGGCATGACCGGCATGATGCTTGGCGCCATTGGCGGCCCGGTGGGCGCGGTGGCCGGGGCGGCCGTGGGTTATTTCGGTGGCGGCACCGCCCAGGAATCCAGCGGCCTAGCCGAGCCGGCCTACATGGTGAAGATGGATGACGGCTCGGTGCGGCGCTTCCGCACGCCTGGCCAGCGCTTCCAGCCTGGCGACAAGGTTGAAGTGGACGGCATTCGTCTGCGACGCCAGGAGAGCTGATAGGCCCGCCCGGCCCTTCGGGGCCGGCCGGGATCAGTAGCGCTCGAATCCGCGCTGCAATTCCCAGTCGGTGATGCGCCGGTCGTATTCCTTCTGCTCCCACTCGGCGGTGTGTACGTAGTGGTCGATCACCTCGTCGCCGAACGCCTTGCGCAGCATGGCCGAACCGTTGAGGGCGGCGGTGGCTTCGCGCAGGGTCTTGTCGACTTCCGGCAGCCGGTCATTCATGTAGGCGTCGCCCTCGAAAGGCGCTCCCAGTTCGAGCTGCTCATCGATGCCCGCCAGGCCTGCGGCGATCAGTGCAGCAAAGGCGAGGTAGGGATTGAGGTCGGCGCCGCCGATGCGACACTCGATGCGCACCGACTTGCTGCCCTCGGCACAGAGGCGGAAGCCGGCGGTACGGTTGTCGCGGCTCCACGCCGCGCGGGTCGGCGCGAAGGTGCCGGCCTGGAAGCGCTTGTAGGAGTTGATGTACGGCGCGAGGAAATAGGTGAACTCGCTGGCGTACTTGAGCTGCCCCGCCACCCAGCCGCGCATCAGCTTCGACATGCCGAACTCGTCCTTGGCATCGAAGAACAGTGCCTTCTTGCCCTTCTTGTCCCAGAGCGAGCTGTGGATGTGGCAACTGGAGCCAGCCAGGTCGTAGCGCCATTTGGACATAAAGGTGATCGACTTGCCCTGCTGGTAGGCGATCTCCTTGCACGCGTGCTTGATGATGACGTGACGGTCGGCCATGGTCAGGGCTTCGGCATAGCGGACGTTGATCTCTTCCTGGCCCGGCCCCCACTCGCCTTTCGAGTTCTCCACCGGCACCCCGCACGCCTGCAGGTGCTTGCGGATGGCGCGCAGCACCGGCTCCTCACGCGTGGTCTGGAGGATGTTGTAGTCCTCGATGTAGTGCGCGGCCGTCTTCGGATGGCTGTAGTTGCGTTTGTGAATGGCGTCGTAGCTCTCGTCGAAGAGATAGAACTCCAGCTCCGAGGCGAACATGCCGACGTAGCCGCGCTCGGCCAGTCGCGCCACCTGCTTCTTCAGAATGGCCCGCGGACTGTGCGGCAGGTCTTCGCGATGGTGATGGTCGAGCACGTCGCAGAGCACCAGGGCCGTGCCTTCCAGCCAGGGCACCCGACGCAGGGTGCTCATGTCGGGCTTGAGCACGAAGTCGCCATAACCCTTGCTCCAGCTCGCCGCGGCATAGCCCGGCACCGGTTCCATGTCGATGTCGTCAGCCAGCAGGTAATTGCAGCAGTGGGTTTCTTCATAGGCACTGTCGAGGAAGAATTCAGCCTGGAAGCGCTTGCCTACCAATCGTCCCTGCATGTCCACCATGCAGGCCAGCACCGTGTCGATCTCGCCGCTGGCAACGGCTTGCTTGAGTTCGTCGAAGCTGAAGAGTGGTTCGCTCATCTGGCTGTCCTTCGGTCGGGGAACTGCCGAAAGCTTAGTTCAGGAATTGAAAGCGCCAGGTTTACCCGCACCAGGACGGTGCGAACGGCGGAGATTGGTGAATTTACGGGAGCTTTGGCTCCCTCCGAGCCCTTTCCCCTGTCGGGGCACTTCATATCCTGTAGGGGCGAATTCATTGGCTATGTCTGCATTGCGTGTTGCAGGCAGCTGTATTGCCCGTAGGAGCTGGCTTGCCAGCGAATGGCCCCGTTTCGCTGGCAAGCCAGCGCCTACAAGGTTCTTGGCCGAATGGGAAATTTCTCGCAACAGCTAACGCAGACATAGCGAATTCATTCGCCAAGGGCGGCGCAGCTGCCCCCTTCGAGACCCCAGGGCAGACCTTCGGCCTGCTTGGCGAATGAATTCGCCCCTACAGGTTCTATCCGCCCCTGTTGGTGCACGACACAAAAAAACCGGCAGGCGTGAAGGCGCCTGCCGGAAATCGAGGGTTTGGATCAGTGCGAGATGCAGACCGATTTCAGCTCGGTGTACGCCTCGATCACGGCGCGACCGAATTCGCGGCCCATGCCGGACTGTTTGACGCCGCCGAAAGGCATGTTCGGGTCCAGCAGCACGTGGGCGTTGACCCAGACGGTGCCGGCCTCGATACGTGGGACCAGGTTCATCGCTTTGGACAGGTCGTTGGTCCAGAGGCTGGCTGCCAGACCGTAGACGCTGTCGTTGGCCAACTCGATCATGGCGTCCTCGTCGGTGAAGGGGATCACCGACAGCACCGGGCCGAAGACTTCCTCGCGGGCCACGGTCATCTCGTGGTTCACGTCGGCCAGTACGGTGGGCTGGACGAAGAAGCCCTCGCCTTCCAGGCGCTCGCCACCGGCCACCACGCGGGCGCCTTCCTGGCGGGCCAGGTCGATGTGCTTGAGCACATTCTGCTGCTGCTTGAACGACACCAGTGGGTTGATCGCCGCGTTCTGGTCCATGCCCGGGCCGATGGACAGGCCCTTGACCGCAGCGGCCAGGCCCTGGACGAATGCCTCGTAAATGGACTGGTGCACGTAGAAGCGCGAGGCCGCGGCGCACACCTGGCCGTTGTTCAGCAGGCCGCCGAGCAGCGCGCCCTGCACCGCCTTTTCAACGTCGGCATCTGCCAGCAGGATCATCGGGTTCTTGCCGCCCAGCTCCAGGGCGAAGCGGGTCATGTTCTCCATGCAGGCCACGCCGACGCTCTTGCCCACGGCGGTGGAGCCGGTGAAGGAAACCTTGCTGACCAGCGGGTGCGAAGCCAGGGCATTGCCCACGGTGCTGCCGCCGCCGGTGACGACGTTGAACACCCCGGCCGGGATACCGGCCTCAAAGGCCAGTTCCGCCAGGCGCAGGGCGGTCAGCGGGGTTTCACTGGCGGGCTTGATGACCACGGTGCAGCCGGTGGCGAGCGCCGGCATCGCCTTCCAAGTCGTGATCATCAGCGGGAAGTTCCACGGCACGATGCCGGCGACCACGCCCACAGGCTCACGACGGGCGAAAGCAGTGAAGCGCGAGCCCGGGGGAATCGGGATGGACACGTCCATGGTCTGGCCTTCGATCTTGGTCGCCCAGCCGGCCATGTAGCGCATGAACTCGACGGTGGCGCCGACATCCAGCATGCGCGAGATGTTGATCGACTTGCCCTGGCTCAGGGTTTCCAGCTGGGCCAGTTCTTCCGCGTGCTCTTCCACCAGGGCAGCGAAACGCAGCAGGATGCGCTCGCGATCAGCCGGACGCAGACCGGACCAGACGCGGGACTTGAACGCCTTGTGGGCGGACTGCACGGCACGATCCAGATACTCCAGCGGCACGTCCGGCACGTGGGAGATGGCTACTCCAGTGGCAGGGTTCAGCACCGGGGTAGTCGGCCCTTCCGGCAGTAGCCACTGGCCGTCGATGAAGCAGCCGTGGCGGCGCTCCAGGAATGCCGCCACCTGCGACAGGATTTCAACCTTGCTCATGCTCGATCCTCTTTATCCGTGGGCCGGGCGCCTGCCCGGCGCCGTCATTTCTGTGCGCCCAGGAAACAGCCGACCGCGCGACGATCGTCGGCGCTGGCCATTCCGGCATAGAGCATGTAGGTACCGGCGACGAAGCCCTGGGGCTGGGCGATGAACTGCTCCAGGCTGTCCAGTTGCCATTCCACCGCCTTGGTCTTCATCGCCTGGGAGTAGCTGAAACCAGCCAGGCTGCCGGACTGGCGGCCATAGAGGCCATGCAGGTTGGGACCCATCATGGTCGGGCCGTCCTGCTTGGCCGAATGGCACACCGAGCAGTCGCTGCCGAACAGCGTCTCGCCCTTCTGCACCTGGGCGGGCGCGCAGTCCGCCGCCAGCGCCGATTGGGCCATCAGCAGAAGAACAACGGACAGCAGCCCCGTCTTGCGTTTGTGCATCAACATCACCACCTCGATCGTTCACAGGCCCGTCCCGCGCGGTAGAAAGGGCACGCGCGGAATCAGGGTCGATGTCCGGATTCTCTGCGCTGGGAGGATTCGAGGTTTTTTTGTCTGTGCCAGTCGTGTTGGCAGGGCTGCCAGGTGTGCCCCCCGGCGATTCACCTGCAGGGGGCATGAATCTTGTGGGGGCGAATTGATTCGCTATGTCTGCATGAGCTGTTGCGAGCGATTTACCGTCGGACCACGTGCCTTGTAGGAGCTGGCTTGCCAGCGAAACGCCGCCATTCGCTGGCAAGCCAGCTCCTACAGGCCAGGCGCCTGCCGATGCCCCTACAGCATTGGAATCGCCCCAGCAACGAAAGCGCCGCTCAACCCTGGCTGTACTGCTTGCGGTACTCGCTGGGCGATACGCCGAAGCGCGCCTTGAAAGCGGTGGAGAAGTAGCTGGAGTCAGTAAAGCCCCAGGCATAGCCAAGGGCCGAGAGCTTCTGCTCGCCACCGGAGTGGCGCAGGCTTTCGGCGCAGAAGTCCAGGCGGCGGTTCTTGATGTACTGCGCCACCACCAGGCCCTTCTTGGCGAACATGCGGTAGAGGCCACGTACCGAAACCCCCACCTCGCGGGCGATGGCTTCCGGGCAGAGCTCTTCGGCGCAGATGTTCTCGTCGATGAAGCGCAGGGTCTTGCGGAACAGGCGCTCGTGGGAGTCCGGTTCGACCTCGGCGCAGGTCAGGGCCGGACGAAGCAGGCTGACCATCGCCTCCAAGGTGGCTTCGCTCTCGGGCAGACTGAGGCTGCCTTGGTGGGTGGATTCGATAATCAGTCGGTTCGCCAGCACCGCCACCGGTGAACTGGCGGGGATGCGCTGGGCGCAACGTACACCGGAGAAGCGCAGCCCCTGCTCGACCACGTGGCGCGGCACGATCAGCGACAGTTGGCGGGAATTCTCGTGATAAACGAAATCGCTGGGCTGGGTGGAATCGATCAGGGTGATGTCGCCGGGCGCCAGCTCGATGCTGTTGCCGCCCTGCTCCATGCCGGCGCGGCCCGCCAGCTGGAACGCCAGGTAGAAGTGCTTGCCGTCGCTCTGGGCCACTTCCTTCGGGGTGCGGAACAGGCGCGCCTGGGCCACGTCCACGAAGCTCAGCTTGATGGCGCCGGCCTTGTGCTCGCGGATGGCGCCGGAAAACTCCGAGCCCAGCAGCTTGGCGCCGAAGCGCCCGCAGACCTGGTTGATACCCTGCAGCCACTCGTCGAAGTGGGCTGCCCTCAATGCTTGTGCAGTCATCATGGCTTTCTCAGCCTCACGCTAGGCGTTGTTCTTGTCATTATCCGGCCAGGCCGGGTTCACCTCGTCCGTGACGGCCACCACCATGGGTGGCGCTTTACCTCAAACCACCGAAACGCTGATAGAAGTTCTCGCCGGCATCGGGCAACGGACCATCCGCGGTTTCCAGCGCCGCGTTCAGCCATTCCTCTGCCTTGGCAAAGATGAGTCGGTAGATATTGCGGCACAGCTGGCGCGCCGCGCGGCCTTCCCAATCGCCCGGAAGCAGCTCGTCGGGCAGTTGCGGGTCACGCAGCAGCAATTTGCGGTATTCGTGGATCAGCAAGGTTCGGGCCAGGAAGCAGTCGGCCGGTTGCAGGTTTTCCTGCTCGCGCAGTGCCTGCCAGAGCGGGCGGAACAGCTGGATGAATTCACTGTAGTGCGTGCCCAGCTCGTCAATGTTCCAGCTCTCGCGAACTTGCATGCGCAGGGCCTTGGAGGCCAGGACATCCTGGGAGCGGGTTTCAAAAATGATGCTGTCTTCCAGCGCATCCAGTTCCTGCAGGGTGGCGGTCAGGTCCACGCGGTCGCAACGCGGGTTGGCCAGCACGGAGGGCGAGATCGCACCAAAACCTTGCCATTCCAGCTCTTCGCGCACCTGTTTGCGCTTTTCCTGGGGCAATTGCGAAAGCACCACCAGCGACCAGGCGCCGTCCCAGGCCGGCACACTGGAGCTGTAGACCCGCTTGAAGGCCTTCTCGAACCGCCGCCGGCCAGTGCCGGTCAGGCTGTAGTAGCTGCGTCGGCCAACCTTTTCCGCGCTCAGCCAGCCTTCCTTGGTCAGACGGAAGATGGACGTGCGAATCAGCCGTTCATTGATGCCCATGGGCTCCAGCAACTGGATCAGGCTGCCCAGCCAGACGGTACCCCCATGGGGCTCGATGGCATCGCCGTAGAGGGTGATGATCAGCGAGCTGGCACGAATGGGCGTCTGCTGCTGGAAGCGGGTGACGAGTTGATCCAAGGGCGCGAGCGAAGTCATGGGCATACTGGAAACGGAAAAGATGCCGAATATACCCGCAGGCTCGTCGGCATGACCATCGGGGAACGCCCCGGGTGTGCGAAGACCGCACTCATTGCGACGAACTCCCCTTGGGGCGCAGGCCACGGTCGGCGATACGCGGTCGGTCGGCCTCCACCTCCGCCAGAGGCTCGCAGACTTCCAGGCTCGTCAGGCAGCGCTGGGCCAACAGCTGGTATTCGCGGGTACCCGCTAGTTTCCAGGCGACCTCCTCATCGCTGAGGCTGCGCTTGACCTGCGCTGGCGCGCCCATCACCAGGGACTGCGCTTCGCAGCTGAAGCCAGCCTTGACGAAGGCGGTAGCCGAAACAAAAGAGCGCGCGCCGATCTGCGCGCCGTCCATCACCACCGCATTCATCCCCACCAGTGCGTCTTCGCCGATGCGACACCCGTGCAGCACAGCACCGTGACCGATGTGGCCATTACGCTCGACCACGGTGTCGCTGTCGGGAAAACCGTGCATCACGCAGGTGTCCTGGATGTTGGCGCCCTCCTCCAGGATGATCCGGCCGAAGTCGCCACGCAGACTCGCCAGAGGGCCGACGTAGCAACCCGGGCCGATGATTACATCGCCGATCAGCACGGCGCTGGGATGCACGTAGGCGGTGGGGTGTACCACCGGGGTCAGGCCGTCGAGGCTGTAGCAGGTCATCGGATACTCCTTATTGCTTTCTGTAGGAGCGAGCTTATGCGTGTCGGCGGCTCTGCACGGTGACAAAGCGCCGCGCCACGAAGGCGCCATCGGTGATAGAGGCGTTGGCCGCCGGATTGCCACCGCTCGCGTGGAAGTCGCTGAAGGCGGCGGACTGGTTGACGAAAACGCCACCGTCGAAGTTGACTGACAGCGCCACCGCGACCTCCTGGGACAGCTGCTCGGCCTGGTCCAGAACGGCCTCGTCAGTGGAGTACACACCCAGCGTCAGGGCGCCCTTCTCGGCGATCACCTCCCCCGCCAAACGCAGGCTGTGCGCGGTGTCGTCGGTGGCGATGACAAAGGCGATGGGGCCGAAGCGCTCCTCGGAATAGGCTTCGCGGTCAGCGGCGTCCACCTTCAACAGCAGCGGCGTATGGATACGCGCGCCGGGGAACTGCGGATGTTCGCGGGCTTCGCTGTCCAGCAGCACCTCGCCCAGCCCTCGACAGGCCTGGATACGCTGGGCGGTGGCCTCGGACTGGATGGCGCCGATCACCGCACAGGCACGCTCGTTGTCGGTGAGGAAACTGCGAACGGCACCCACGAGGGTCTGGGCGACCTCATCGAAGCTCAATTGCTCGTCACCGTTACGGATGCCGCCGCGCGGTAGGTAGATGGCCTGGGTGGTGGTGCACATCTGGCCGGAATAGAGGCTCAGGGAGAAGGCCAGGTTGCGTGCAACGGCCTTGATGTCGCGCACGCTGTCGATGATCACACTGTTGATGCCGGCCTTCTCGGTGAACACCTGGGCCTGGCGGGCGTTGTCTTCCAGCCAGTTGCCAAACGCGCTGGAGCCGGTGAAATCCACCAGTTTCACGCGCGGGTCCAGGGCCAGGCGCTGGCTTACCGGGGCTTGCGGGGTATCCACCACCAGGCTGACCAGCGCCGGGTCAAAGCCCAGTTCAGCCAGTACGTCCTGGGCCACCTTGACGCTCATGGCCACCGGCAGGATCGCGCCGGGGTGTGCCTTGACCAGCACCGGGTTGCCGGTCGCCAGGCTGGCGAACAGACCGGGGTAGGTGTTCCAGGTAGGGAATGTCGAGCAGGCGATCACCAGCGACAGGCCGCGCGGGACGATGTGCCAGCGCTTGTCCAGCACCAGCGGGTCCTGCTTGCCCTGGGGCTTGGTCCAGCGCGCTGCTTCCGGCACCTCGACCATGGCGCGCCAGGCATAGGCCAGCACCTCCAGACCACGGTCCTGCGCGTGGGGGCCGCCGGCCTGGAAAGCCATCATGTAGGCCTGGCCGCTGGTGTGCATCACCGCATGGGCCAGGGTCGGGCTCAGCGCGTTGAGGCGCTGGAGGATCTCCAGGCAGGCGCCCACCCGCGCGTTCGGGCCTGCATCGCGCCAGGCCGGCAGCGCCGCCTGCATACGCGCCAGCAGCGCGTCCGCGTCGTACTGGTCGTAAGTCACACCCAGGTCGAAGCCATAGGGCGAACGCTCGGCGCCGGCTCGACCCACCGGCTGGGGGCCAGCCAGGGTGAAGTGCTGGCCGAGCAGTGCCTCAAAGGCCGCCTGGGCGCCCTTCACCGCCTCTTCCGGGTACTGCTTGAGGCTTTCCGGGAAGGGCGACCAGTAGCCGCGCTCACTGATTGCCTGGACGGCACGCTCGAGGGTGCCACGGTGGTGCTCGAACAACTCGAGAGCGGCGGCACGGGCGGTGGTCGACATGGGAGAACTCCTCAACAAACGGGTGAAGCCACAAGGTGGCGCAAAGCGATTCGCTCGACTTCGAATTTTGTATCACATCAAACATAAACAAAAAAGCGCAGTCATCTGTATCAGATGACGACCGGTCATCGACACGCTCACCAAGCCCACATACATCCACACAAGCCGGAAAATCCGGCGATATAGAGATAATTCCTGCCGCAGGCTATCTAGCCTTTTGTAGCAAAGACACCCGATATGAGACACATAAATCATATGTGTACTTATTGTTTTGTATCGCTTTGTGGTTATACTCCGGCCAAAGTCGCCCCGCCCTCAGCGCGGCAGACACAGGAAGGGGTCCGCCCCGAACCCACTAATAAGAGCGGCTCACCACTGGCCGCGCGTGCACCTGAGGAAGAGTCGAATGCCTCGTACCCTTGCTGTCCTGCCGCCTGAGCAGGGTGTCCGCCTGATCACCCTGCAACGCCCGGAAGCACTCAATGCGCTCAACACCGAGCTGTTGGGTGAACTGGCTGCCGAACTGGACGCCGCCGAGCAGGACGCCGAGACCCGCGTCGTGGTCATCACCGGCAGCCGCAAGGCCTTTGCCGCCGGCGCCGATATCAAGGAAATGGCCGAACGCGACTTGGTGGGCATCCTCAATGATCCACGCCTGGCCCACTGGCAGCGCATCACCCGTTTCAGCAAGCCGCTGATCGCCGCCATCAATGGCTTCTGCCTGGGCGGCGGCTGCGAGCTGGCCATGCATGCGGACATCCTCATTGCCGGCGAAGACGCGCGCTTCGGCCAGCCGGAAATCAACCTCGGGATCATGCCCGGCGCCGGTGGCACCCAGCGCCTGCTGCGTGCGGTCGGCAAATCCCTGGCCATGCAGATGGTGCTCACCGGCGAATCCATCGACGCCCGGCATGCCCAGCGCGCCGGCCTGGTCAGCGAAGTGACCCAGCCCGAATTCACCGTTGAACGCGCCATCGCCATCGCCCGCGTCATCGCTCAGAAGGCGCCGCTGGCCGTGCGTCTGGTCAAGGAAGCGCTGCTGAAGGCCGAAGACACCGACCTCGCCAGCGGCCTGCGCTTCGAGCGCCACGCCTTCACCCTGCTGGCCGGCACCCGCGACCGCGACGAAGGCATCCGTGCCTTCCAGGAAAAGCGCCGCCCCGAATTCACCGGCCAGTAAGCACTGACCGTCCGCCCTTTCGAACTGCATAGAGCGCCAAAGCCATGAACTTCGAGCACATCCTGTTTTCCATCGAGGCGGGTGTCGCCACCCTCAGTCTCAACCGCCCTGAGCAACTGAACAGCTTCAACGCCACCATGCATGGCGAAGTCCGCGAAGCCCTCAAGCAGGTTCGCCAGAACCCCGAGGTGCGCGTCCTCCTGCTGACGGGCGAAGGTCGCGGCTTCTGCGCCGGCCAGGACCTGGGGGATCGCAACGTCGCCCCCGGTGCCGCCGCGCCGGACCTGGGCGAATCCATCGAGAAGTTCTACAACCCGCTGATCCGCGCCCTGCGCGACCTGCCCATGCCGGTGATCTGCGCGGTGAACGGCGTGGCCGCCGGCGCCGGCGCCAATATCCCGCTGGCCTGCGACCTGGTGCTCGCCGCCCGTTCGGCCAGCTTCATCCAGGCCTTCTGCAAGATCGGCCTGATCCCGGACTCCGGCGGCACCTGGACCCTCCCGCGCCTGGTCGGAATGGCCCGCGCCAAGGCCCTGACCCTGCTGGGCGACCGCCTGACCGCCGAGCAGGCTGAGCAATGGGGCCTGATCTACCGCGTGGTGGACGACGCCGCCCTGCGCGAGGAAGCCCAGAAGCTCGCCCGCCACCTGGCCACCCAGCCCACCTACGGCCTGGCCCTGATCAAACGCAGCCTCAATGCCAGCCTCAACAACAGCTTCGATGAGCAGTTGGAGCTTGAACGCGACCTGCAACGCCTTGCCGGTCGCAGCGAGGACTATCGCGAAGGCGTCAGCGCCTTCATGGAAAAGCGCACCCCAGCCTTCAAAGGACGCTGAGCCCATGCCCGCCCTTCACACATCCGCCACGGTCGCCGTGATCGGTGCCGGCGCCATGGGTGCCGGCATCGCCCAGGTCGCCGCCCAGGCTGGCCATCCGGTCAAGCTTTATGACAATCGCCCCGGCGCGTCCGCCCAGGCCATCGACGGCATCGACCGCCAGCTCGGCCGCCTGGTGGAGAAGAACACACTCTCCGCCGAGAACCGCGCCGCTATCGTCGCCCGCCTGCAACCGGTCGAGGCCATCGAGGCTCTGGCCGATGCCAGCCTGGTGATAGAGGCCATCGTGGAGAACCTGGAGGTCAAACGCGGCCTGCTGCGCCAGCTCGAAGAGCTGTGCAGCGCCGACTGCCTCCTGGCCAGCAACACTTCCTCCCTATCCATCACCAGCCTGGCTGCCGGCCTCAAGCATCCGGGCCGCGTGATCGGCATGCACTTCTTCAACCCGGCGCCGCTGATGGCCCTGGTGGAGATCGTTTCCGGCCTGGCCAGCGACCGCGCCCTTGCTGAAGGCCTGTACGAAACCGCCAAGGCCTGGGGCAAGCAGCCGGTCCATACGAAGTCCACTCCTGGCTTCATCGTCAACCGCGTGGCGCGTCCCTTCTATGCCGAAAGCCTGCGCTTGCTGCAGGAAGGCGCCGCCGACTGCGCCACCCTCGACGCGTTGATGCGTGACGCCGGCGGCTTCCGCATGGGCGCCTTCGAACTGACCGACCTGATCGGCCATGACGTCAACTACGCCGTCACCTGTTCGGTGTTCGACGCCTACTACGGCGACTTCCGTTTCCAGCCTTCGCTGATCCAGAAGGAACTGGTGGACGCCGGCCGTCTGGGCCGCAAGAGCGGTCACGGTTTCTACCGCTACGCCGAAGGCGCCGACCGCCCGCAACCGGCCGAGCTCACCAGCGATGCAAGCGTGGAATCCTGCGTGGTGGAAGGCAGCCTGGGCGTTGCCGAACCCTTGGTACAGCGCCTGGTGGACGCCGGCGTGAAGGTGGTCCGCCGTGACGGCAAGGGCCTGCTGCGAGTCGGCGACGCCGTGCTCGCCCTGTCCGACGGACGTCTCGCCAGCCAGCGCTCTCGTGAAGACGGCGTCGCCAACCTGGTGCTGATCGACCTCGCGCTGGATTACAGCAAGGCCAGCCGCCTCGGCATCGCCTGCGCCGCCAGCACGTCCGGGCTGGCCCGCGACCAGTCGGTGGCGTTGCTGCAACGCGCTGGCCTCAAGGTCAGCCAACTCAGCGACATCCCCGGCCTCGCCGTGCTGCGCACCGTGGCCATGCTGGCCAACGAAGGTGCCGATGCCGTGCTGCAAGGCGTGGGTTCGACTGGCGACATCGACCTCGCCATGCGCGCTGGCGTGAACTATCCGCAAGGCCCGCTGGCCTGGGCCGACGCCATCGGCCTGCCGGCGGTGTTGCGCACCCTGGAAAATCTCCAGACCGCCTATGGCGAAGCGCGCTATCGCCCTTCCCTGCTGCTGCGCCGCCAGGTCGCCGAAGGGAGGAACTTCCGTGACTAACCACGAAGCCCTCTCCCTCGCAGAAGCCTGCGCCAGCGAGCTGTTCGAACGCGACAACGCCAGCCAGGCCATGGGTATGCGCCTGCTCTCCGTGGCGCCGGGCCAGGCCCGCGTCGGCATGAGCGTGCGCGACGACATGGTCCAGGGCCACGGCACCTGCCACGGCGGCTACCTGTTCGCCCTGGCCGACTCGGCTTTTGCGTTCGCCTGCAACACCTATAACGAGGCCACCGTCGCCATCGGCTGCAGCATCGACTACGTGGCCCCGGCGCGCCTGGGCGATACCCTCACCGCCCAGGCCATCGAGCAAAGCCGCAGTGGTCGCACCGGCAACTACGACGTACGCATCGAAAACCAGAACGGGCAACTGATCGCCCTCTTCCACGGCAAGTCCTACAAAGTGCGCGGCTCGGTACTCGCGCAGGAGACCCCTGATGAATGACGCCCTGATTATCGACGCCGTGCGTACGCCTATCGGCCGCTACGCCGGCGCCCTGTCCGCGGTGCGTGCCGATGACCTCGGCGCCGTGCCCCTGCGCGCACTGATGCAGCGCCATCCCGAACTGGACTGGAGCGCCATCGACGACGTGATCTACGGCTGCGCCAACCAGGCCGGCGAAGACAACCGCAACGTCGCGCGCATGTCCGCCCTGCTGGCCGGCCTGCCGGTGAGCGTGCCGGGCACCACCCTCAACCGCCTCTGCGGCTCCGGCCTGGACGCCATCGGCAACGCCGCCCGTGCCCTGCGCTGCGGCGAAGCCGGCCTGATGATCGCCGGTGGCGTGGAATCCATGTCCCGTGCGCCGTTCGTGATGGGCAAGGCGGAAAGCGCCTTCTCCCGCCAGGCGGACATCTTCGACACCACCATCGGCTGGCGCTTCGTCAACCCACTGATGAAGAGCCAGTTCGGCATCGACTCCATGCCGGAAACCGCCGAGAACGTCGCCGAGCAATTCAACGTTTCCCGCGAGGACCAGGACGCTTTCGCCCTGCGCAGCCAGCAGCGCGCCGCCGCCGCCCAGGCCAATGGCCGCCTGGCGAAGGAAATCGTCCCGGTGGAGATTCCCCAACGCAAAGGCCCGCCGCAAATCGTCGAGCAGGATGAGCATCCGCGCGGCGACACCACCCTGGAACAGCTGGCCAAGCTGGGCACGCCTTTCCGCCAGGGCGGCAGCGTCACCGCCGGCAATGCCTCGGGTGTGAACGACGGCGCCTGCGCCCTGCTGCTGGCCAGCAGGGCCGCGGCCAAGCTCCACGGTCTCAAGGCCCGCGCCCGCGTGGTGGGCATGGCTACGGCCGGCGTCGAGCCGCGCATCATGGGCATCGGCCCGGTACCGGCCACCCGCAAGGTGCTGGAACTGACCGGCCTGTCGCTGGCCGACATGGACGTCATCGAACTCAACGAAGCCTTCGCCGCCCAGGGCCTCGCCGTCCTGCGCGAACTGGGCCTGTCCGACAACGACCCGCGCGTGAACCCCAACGGCGGCGCCATTGCCCTCGGCCACCCGCTGGGCATGAGCGGCGCACGCCTGGTCACCACCGCCCTGCACGAACTGGAAGAACGCCAGGGCCGCTACGCTCTCTGCACCATGTGCATCGGCGTGGGACAGGGCATCGCCCTGATCATCGAAAGGCTCTGAAACGCAAGAACCGAAATCTGAAAAACGGGTGAGGAGTATCCTCTTCCTCAGCACTCAGGAGCCTACATGGCTTCGGCATAACAATAATTTGAGTGAAACCATGAACATGATTGCCAATACCGCCTTGCTTGACCCGATGGAAACCGCCAGCGTCGACCAACTTCGCCAGCACCAGCTGGAGCGCCTGCGCTGGAGCCTCAAGCACGCCTACGAAAACGTCCCGCTATACCGCCAGCGCTTCGATGAAAAGGGCGTGCACCCGGATGACCTGAATGCCCTCGAAGACCTGGCGAAGTTCCCCTTCACCGGCAAGAGCGACCTGCGCGACAACTACCCCTACGGCATGTTCGCCGTCCCGCAGAGCGAGATCGTGCGCATCCACGCCTCCAGCGGCACCACCGGCAAACCCACCGTGGTCGGCTACACCCAGAACGACATCGACACCTGGGCCAACGTGGTCGCGCGCTCGATCCGTGCCGCCGGTGGCCGCAAGGGCGACAAGGTGCACATCTCCTACGGCTACGGCCTGTTCACCGGCGGCCTGGGCGCCCACTACGGCGCCGAGCGCCTGGGCTGCACCGTGATCCCGATGTCCGGCGGCCAGACCGAGAAGCAAGTCCAGCTGATCCGCGACTTCCAGCCGGACATCATCATGGTTACTCCGTCTTACATGCTGAACCTGGCCGACGAGATCGAGCGCCAGGGCATCGACCCGCACAAGCTGGCCCTGCGCCTCGGCATCTTCGGCGCCGAGCCCTGGACCGCAGAACTGCGCCGCGCCATCGAAGAACGCATGGGCATCACCGCCCTCGACATCTACGGCCTGTCGGAAATCATGGGCCCGGGTGTGGCCATGGAATGCGCCGAGACCAAGGATGGCCCGACCATCTGGGAAGACCACTTCTACCCCGAGATCATCGACCCGGTGACCGGCGAAGTACTGCCGGACGGCCAGATGGGTGAGCTGGTGTTCACCTCGCTGTCCAAGGAAGCGCTGCCGATGATCCGCTACCGCACCCGCGACCTGACCCGTTTGCTGCCGGGCACCGCGCGCCCCATGCGGCGCATGGACAAGATCACCGGCCGCAGCGACGACATGCTGATCATCCGCGGCGTGAACGTTTTTCCGACCCAGATCGAAGAGCAGGTGCTGAAGGTCAAGCAACTCTCCGAGAACTACGAGATCCACCTGTTCCGCAACGGCAACCTGGATAGCATCGAGGTCCACGTCGAGCTCAAGCACGAGCACGAGAACCTCGGCGAGTCCCAGCAGCAGGCTGTCTGCAGCGAACTGTCGAAGTTCATCAAGACCTACATTGGCATCAGCTCGCGCATTGTCCTGCGCCCCAGCTACTCGCTGAAGCGCTCCGAAGGCAAGGCCTGCCACGTCTACGACAACCGCAACAAGTAATGCTGGCGCCAAAAAGAAGCCCCGTTCATGCGGGGCTTCTTTTTGGGCGGATCAATGGCGGGGCGGGTGCGCGAGACGAACTCGATATCGTCGTTTCCCCTGGACCCGGCAATCCGCTGAAGACAATGAGCATTTCAACTCCCTGAATGCCGGTTGTGAGGGGGGCCATCCTAGGCAGAACCTCGCCATTGATGAGTATCAGTGCCTCGCGATACCCATTGCAGGCTCTACGGTCCCATGGGTGAACAGAGCTCAACCAGCAGTCCGTCAGGGCAACGCAGATAGGAGACCACCTGCCCCCAGGGTCGTTCCTGCGGAGCTGCCAGCTCCTGCGCTCCGGCCGCCAGTGCACGTTGGTGGGCGGCAGGGACATCGCAGGTAACCAGGGCGATTTCAATGCCCAACGGCTGCAACGATTCATTGGCGCGGACATGGCCGCCCGGAAGATTCATATCCCCAAGTTCATGGGAAGCGAAAGCCAGAGTCGTGGCCCCGGTATCCAATTCGCCGTAGTCGCCGGACTCATGCAGAAAGCGGGCGGGTAAGCCGAATGCCAATCCGAAGAACTCCAGGGTGCTTCGCACATCCGACACATAGGCGATGGTGTATCCGAACTTCATGATCAGTACTTCCTTGTCAGCCGCAGCTATGAGAGCCAGGCATCATCGATGGCCCTGCCCGGCCAAAGCAAGGGCGGCGGCCACAGGAAAATCCTGACCGCCGGTCGGATCCATCCGATCACGGCGACAATCCTGTCGAACGCCAACGAGCTCTTTCGACTCTTGGTTAGATCGGCCAGTCAAGGCCGGTTCCAATCAACAGAACGGAATCCAGACAGGAGTTCGAAAATGACCTATGTAGATGGCTTCGTAGTGCCCGTTCCCACCGCCAGCCGTGAGGCCTATCGCAAGGTGGCCGAGATGGCCGCCGGGGTCTTCAAGGAGTACGGCGCGCTCAGCGTTGTCGAGTGCTGGGGTAACGACGTGCCCGAGGGCAAGGTGACCTCCTTCCCGATGTCGGTGAAGTTGAAGGAAGGGGAAACAGTCGTTTTCTCGTGGATCACCTGGCCCTCGAAGCAGGTTCGCGATGAAGGAATGGCAAAAGTGATGGAAGACCCACGCATGAAACCCGATCCGAGCACCATGCCCTTCGATGGCCAGCGGATGATCTTTGGCGGGTTCGAGGTACTGGTAAGCGCCTGATCGGCCGCTGGAGGGAGGGCAGCTGCGCTGCCCTTGGCGAATGAATTGGCTCTGTCTGCGTTAGCTGTTGCAACGTTGAGTGAAGCGCTCTAGCGCAGGCCTTCGAGGCTTCCGCGCCAGCCTGACGCAGCCCTCATCCGAACGCGGCCCGCCCCGGCCTGATCGCTTCGCGCTCCGGCCTTCGTTGGCACCATCCGCACCTCGGAATGACGTCCACTCCCTTGCCGGCTCGCACGCCGCCCGCTAGCCTGCCCGCGGTCTAAACAAGGAACCCCCAGATGCTGAACATCGTCCTGATCGCCGGCTCGAGCCGCGCCAACAGCCAATCGGGCAAGGTCGCCCGCTTCATCCGCCAGCGCCTGATCGAACTCGACAAGGCCAGCCCCAGCTCCTGCAGCATCATCGACCTCGGCCAGGGTCCGCTGCCCCTGTGGCCGGCCGAAGACACCGGCCCCTGGAGCGAATACCAGCAGCAATTGCGTGACGCCGACGCGGTAGTCGTCATCGCCCCCGAGTGGAACGGCATGGCCTGCCCGGCCATCAAGAACTTCTTCATCTACGCCAGCAAAGCCGAACTGGCGCACAAGCCAGGCCTGCTGGTTGGCGTCTCCTCCGGCATCGGCGGCGGCTACCCGATCAGCGAGCTGCGCGCCTCCAGCTACAAGAACTGCCGCCTCTGCTACTTGCCGGAGCACCTGATCATTCGTGGCGTGGAGAACGTACTGAACGACGTCGAGCCGATGAGCGAAGACGACCAGCGCATCCGCGTCCGCATGGACTACGACCTGGACATCCTCGCCCGCTACGCCGAAGCGCTGAAGCCGGTTCGGGAAGCCATCGACATGAGCATCCCGGCCTTCGCCAACGGCATGTAAACGCGGCAGTTGCTCTACAGCAATTGATGTTTATGCAGCAGCCGATAGAACGTCGGCCGCGATACCCCCAGCACCTTGGCCGCATGGCTGAGGTTGCTGCTGTAGTGAGCCAGCGCGTCGCACAACGCCTGGTACTCGGCCCGCCGCTTGTAATCTTCCAGCGTGCCCAGCAAGGCACCGTCCACCGAGGCACTCTGCAACCCCAGGTCATCCGCTTCGATCGGTCCGCTCTCGGCCAGGGCATAGCCGCGCCTTACCCGGCTGGCGAGTTCGCGTACATTGCCGGGCCACCGATGGCGTGCCATGGCGGCCAGGGCCTCCTCACTGAAATGACTGGCTCGGCGTCCCGCCTCCAGGCTGTAAAGATCAGCGAAGTATCCGGCCAGCAGGGCGATATCACCCTGGCGTTTGCGTAACGGCGTGATCAGCAAGCGGTTCTGTTCCAGCCACTGACGCATCCCGGCATGGAAACGCCCCCCTTCCACCAGTTCGCCCAGTTCCTCTCGCGCCGAGGCCAGCACCCGCACATCCAACGTCTGTACCTCACCGTCGGCGTGGCGCAGGGTCTTGCTGCGCAAGCAGGCCAAGAGTCGCTCCTGATGACTCACGGGCAACTCATGAATGGCATCAAGGAACAGGGTGCCGCCATTGGCAGAAGCCAGCTTGCCCTGATGGCCGAACAGCAGGTTCGCGGTTTCCGGTTCCGGCAGCACACCGCAGTTGAATCTGACGAATGGCCCGGCCACCCGTCGCGACATCCTGTGCAGGGTGCGCGCCACCAACTCTTTGCCGCTGCCGCTTTCCCCCAGAATCAGCACGGGCTTCTCGCTCGGCCCCAGGCGCGACAGTTGCTTGCGCAGCTCGCGCAGCGGCCGGCTCTGCCCCAGCAGCTCATGCTCGTCGCCACGGCGATTGCCGATGCCGCGCAAGCGTGCAATGCCGAAGGCGCGCCCCAGCAGGCCCTGCAGGCGCGGCATGTCCACCGGCAGCGTCAGGGCATCGAAGAACCATTCACCAATGAACTCGTCCAGCCCCGTCACCGGCTCGGTCAACGGATCGACCAGGGCAATCCATTCCGTACCGCTGCGGCTAATCAGGTGCTTGACCCCTTCCGGCCGCTCCAGATGGCCGCTGTGCAGGCGCAGCAGACCGATGTCGTAGCTCGCCGCAAGCGCTGCATCCAGGCTCTGGCTGGAGACTGACCAACCGGCCTCTTCCAGGTGCGGGAGAATCCGCCGGCAGTGGTCGCAAGGGTCGACCAGCATTAGACGTCGCGGTGCGGAGGAGATGGATTCCACGATGAACCTTCCTTGACGTCAAAAAATTGCTTTATCAATAAAAACAAGAGGTTGTGAGTACCACCTGTAACGCTAGCAAGAACCTTGGCGGTCTATGGATCGTTTCTCTATAAGGGCAATTTCCCTTCGCGCTTTAGTCTGGCCCTCACCCCGGAAGCGTCTCGACAGCGTTCCAATCAAGGCCAATACTCGGGCGACTCCTTCCCTGCCTTGCGGGGCGTGCCATGAACCTGCTTCTGCGTACCGCTACGCTCGACGACCTGTCGGCGCTGGTGGAGCTTGAGAGTCGCTGCTTCGAGGTTGCCCGCCTCGGCCGGCAACAGTTCCGGTGGATGATGGTGGAAGCCAACGCCCACCTCACGGTTGTCGAGGGCGACGGCCACTCCCTCCTGGGTTATGCCCTGGTGCTGTTTCGCCAGGGCAGCACACTGGCCCGCCTCCACTCCATCGCTACCGACCCACGTGCACGTGGCAACGGCATCGGCCAACGTCTGCTGGAAGCGGCCGAAACCGCCGCCCGTGGGCATGACTGTGCCTACTTGCGACTGGAGGTGTGCGTGGACGATCGCCAGCCCGTAGCCTTGTTCGAGCGCAATGGCTACTGCAACCTGGGGCTGTTGACGGACTTCCTCCCCGGCCACCGCGATGCCCTGCGCATGGAGAAGCGCGTGGTGCAGCATCCGCAAGCCTTGAAGCGCCACGTTCCGTATTACCACCAGACCACCGAGTTCACCTGCGGCCCCGCGTGCCTGCTGATGGCCATGGGCGCCCTGGACGGTGCCGTGCCCGGCAACCACCAGGACGAGCTGCGTCTCTGGCGCGAAGCCAGCAGCGTACACATGCCCGGCGGCCACGGCGGCTGCAGCCCACACGGCCTTGCGCTGGCAGCCTGGAGACGCGGTTACCGGGTCAGGCTGCACCTGAGCGACCAGGGTCCACCGTTTCTCGATGAAGTACGCGACGCCGGCAAACGCGACGTGATCCGCCAGGCCCACGACGATTTCTGCAGCGCCCTGAAGGACACCGACATCGAGCAGCATCTGGGCGAAGATCTGGACCTGCGTCCGCTGCTGGCGTCCGGTGGCCAGCCCCTGGTGCTGGTAGACGGCCATCGCCGCAGCCGCAGCCGCGCCCCCCACTGGGTCCTGGTCACCGATTACGACCGCAACTTCATCTACCTGCACGACCCCAACGCCGAGCGCAGCTTGCAGCGACGCCCACAGGACTGCCAGCACGTCCCGGTCACTCATCAGGAATTCGAGCGCATTAGCCACTTCGGTCAGGGTAAGCAGCGTGCGGCGGTGGTGCTCTATCCGCGAGGGACTTAGCACTAATGCGTAGTAGCACCTTGCCAACACCCCAACCGATTGGCATAACGTAGGCAATTTCAGCAAGCTACAAGGAAGTATCTGATGCGCGCTCTCCGCCGTGTCCTTTGGCTGGTGCTATTTCTCCTGCTCGCAGGCCTTGCGGTTGTCCTTTACTACATCGCCAACCCCAATCTTCCGGCCTACCAGGCACCTAACCAGCTGCACTACCTGGACCAGTGGAGCGACCAGGAGCGCCAGACCTACTACTACACCCCCCAGGGCACGACGGTTAAGGGGCTCCGCTACGAGTGGTTCACCGCCCTCGAGTTACCCTTCTCCCGCGACAAGTTCGCCCATCCGGACTACCTGGCACGCTTCGGTTTCCTGGTAGACCCGCAGCAGAAACCCACGCCACTGAACCCTGGCAACCTGCCGGTGGGCATGGCTCGCCACGAAGACGAGAAGACCGGCGCGCAGTACCTGGACATCAGCTGCGCCGCCTGCCACACCGGGGAACTGCGCTACAAAGGCCAGGCCGTGCGTATCGACGGCGGGGCCGCCCTGCACTCCCTCGCATCCACCGTCCCCACCCTGCGCGGTGGCAGCTTCGGCCAGGCACTGGGCATGAGCATGGCCTTCACCTACTACAACCCGCTGAAGTTCAACCGCTTCGCCGAGACCGTGCTGGGCGAGCGCTACCCCGACGGCAAGAAGGAACTGCGCAGCGAGTTCAAGAAAGTCCTCGACCGTCTGCTCGGCACCGCCTGGAACGACACCCATCGAGGCCTCTACCCCACCGAAGAAGGCTTCGGCCGCACCGACGCCTTCGGCCGCATCGCCAACAGTGTCTATGGCGACGCCATAAGCCCGGACAACTACCGGATCGCCGACGCCCCGGTGAGCTACCCGCACCTCTGGGATATCTGGAAGTTCGACTGGGTGCAGTGGAACGGTTCGGCCATGCAGCCCATGGCCCGCAACATCGGCGAAGCCCTGGGCGTAGGCGCCAGCCTGCACCTGTTCGAGCCGGACGGTGGGCAGGTGCCGGAAGCCGACCGCTATGCCTCCAGCGTGCGCGTGCGTGACCTCCATACCCTGGAAGAAACCCTGAAGAAACTCACTCCGCCCACCTGGCCAGAAGCCGTCCTCGGCAAAGTGGACCTGGCCCGCGCAAGCCAGGGACGTGCACTCTTCGTCGAGAACTGCGCCTACTGCCACGCCCCGAACGTCGTGCCGCCGGAGCAACGCATGGCCCCCGGCCGTGACCCGGAATGGCACATGCGCATCGTGCCCATCGACATCATCGGCACCGACTCCACCACGGCCGACAACATCGCCGACCACCGCTTCGACATCAGCAAACTGGGCTGGACCCACGAGCAACTGGCCAAGCTCGACGTCAAGCTGTTCGGCGCCAGTCTGGACCAGGTGGACTTCAGCAACATCTCCAGTGCCAAGGGCCTGGCCTACATCACCGCCTTCGTTGAAGACCAGGCCTACAAGCAAGCCGGCATCTCCGGTGACGAACGCGCTCGCATGGACGGTTTCGGCCTGCCCATCGGCGTACAGGAAAAACGCGGCTACAAGGCGCGCCCGCTGGACGGCATCTGGGCCACACCGCCGTTCCTGCACAACGGCTCGGTCCCGACCCTGTTCCAACTGCTCTCGCCGGTCACCGAGCGGGTCAGCCAGTTCAATGTCGGCAGCTTCGAGTACGACCCGAAATTCGTGGGTTTCCAGACCTCGGCGTTCCCCGGCAGCTTCCTGCTGGACACCACCATCAAGGGCAACGACAACCGCGGGCATGAGTTCCGCGATGGCTGCCGCAAGGACGGTGTGATCGGCCGCGCCCTGTCGCCGGACGAGCGCCTGGCACTGATCGAATACCTCAAGGTCCTGGGCAACCCGGCACTGGAAGGCCAACTCACACCTGTCGAAGCCAGGCCCTGGACACCCGGCCCGGACTGCGCGGGTTAGGACCCGGTTCCTGACCCCGCCCTGACTGCAGCAGACAAAGGACTCACGTACCCATGCTCAAGCGCTTCTGGCTCTGGCTCGGCCGAGTACTCGGCAAACTCCTGCTCTTCATGCTGATCGTCGGCCTCATCGGCTGGCTGGCGTGCGAGGCCTACTACGGCTGGAAATTCTCCGGCCCGGTACCGACCGAGGAAGTCATCCCTGCCGATGAAGCGGCGCAGACCCGCGCCATCATCGACGACGCCGTCCGCATCGTCGAACAGCACCGCGACAACACCCGTGTACTGCGCGACGCCCACGCCAAGGCCCATGGCTGCGTGAAGGCGGAAGTCAGCGTACTGCCGAACCTCGATAGCGACCTGCGCGCCGGCGTCTTCGCCGAACCGGGCAAGACCTGGCAGGCCTGGATGCGCCTGTCCAATGGCAATGCCTTCCCTCAGTTCGACAGCGCGCGCGACGCTCGCGGCATGGCCATCAAACTGCTCGACGTGCCTGGCGAGAAACTGATGAAGAGCCCGACGCACCTGGGCGAGCAGGACTTCGTGATGTTCAATCATCCGGTGTTCTTCGTGCGCGACGTGGCCCAGTACCGGCAGAACTTCAACGCCCAGGCCAACGGTGAGAAGATCGGCGCCTTCTTCCCCAGCTGGGACCCACGCAGCTGGGAACTCCGCCACCTGGTCATTGCCCTCCAGACCTTGGCTCCAGCCCCGGACAGCCCGGTCAGTGCCACCTACAGCTCAATCTCGCCGTACAAGCTGGGCGAAGCGAACATCAAGTACCGGGTCATCCCCGACCCACAGAGCTGCCCGCCTTACCAGCTGCCGGAACAGAACACCGCGCTGCCCAACTTCCTGCGCAACGCCCTCTACCAGCAACTGTCGCTGGACCGGGTGCCGGCCTGCTTCGCGCTCCAGATTCAGAAGCAGAATGCCCAGTACTACATGCCGATCGAAGACACCAGCGTGGAGTGGGACGAGTCCATCTCGCCCTTCGTGACCGTTGCCACCATCAAGGTCCCGGCCCAGGACTTCGACAGCCGCGAGCAGAACCTCGCCTGTGACAACCTGTCCTTCAACCCCTGGCATAGCCTGCCCGAACACCGCCCCATCGGCGGCATCAACCGACTGCGCAAGGCGGTCTACGAAGCGGTGAGCGCGTATCGCCATGAACGCAATGAAGCGAGTGACGCGACCGCGCCCTGACTTGTAGGCGCGATCGTTTTTTGTACGGGCGAATTCATTCGCCAAGCAGGACAAAGTCCTGCCCATCGGTCCGATTGGGGCAGCTGCGCTGCCCCCACCCATCAGCCCACCGCAGCTACGCCCCGCACGGGTGCTAGCCTTTCCTCTTACCCACCGGGCGCCAGACCCCGCCCGGCGTAGTGCCTACGGGCCAACCCTTCAACTGCGGAACACGCCCGAGGCCAATCCGGCTGTCCGCCCCGCCTTCGCCATGAGGCCCACTGCGGACGTCCACGTCCACAGGTCACGGAGTCAACACCATGGCCCAATATCGCGGCGCCCTTCCACAACTGGAGGGCGAACTTTTCCTGACTGATGGCGGCATCGAAACGACCCTGGTTTTCCACGAAGGCATTGCCCTCCCCGACTTCGCCGCCTTCGTGTTGCTCAATTACCCCGATGGCCAGGACGCCCTGCGCAAGTACTTCCGCGCCTACTGCGCCATCGCCAGCCACTATGGCACCGGCCTGATTCTGGAAAGCCCGACGTGGCGCGCCAACCCTGACTGGGCCACTCACCTCGGATTCACGCCCCAAGGCCTGGCCGAGGCCAACCGCCAGGCCATCGCCCTGCTGGAAGCGCTGCGCAGTGAAGTGGCAAGCGGCCGTACCCCCGTGGTGATCTCCGGTTGCGTAGGCCCGCGAGGTGATGGCTACATCGCCGATGAAGCCATGGACGAGTTCCAGGCCCAGCAGTACCACAGCGAACAGATCGGCGTATTCGCCGAAACCGCTGCCGACATGGTCACCGCCATCACCATGAATTACGTGGAAGAAGCCTTGGGCGTCGCCCTGGCCGCGCGCGAGCTGCGCCTACCCGTGGCCATCTCCTTCACCGTGGAAACCGACGGCAGGCTGCCCACCGGCCAGACGCTGAAAGAGGCCATCGAACAGGTGGACAGCGCCACCGCCTCTTATCCGGCCTATTACATGGTGAACTGCGCCCACCCCGATCACTTCGAGGACGTGTTGGTACCCGGCAGCCGCTGGGTGCAGCGCATACGCGGGCTGCGCGCCAATGCCTCGCGCATGAGCCACGCGGAACTGAACGAGGCAACGGCCCTGGACAGCGGCGACCCCGAGGAACTGGGCGCGCAGTACGCCCGGCTGCGCCAACGCCTACCCAACATCAACGTCATGGGCGGCTGCTGCGGCACCGACCACCGCCATATCGAACAGATAGCCAAGGCGTGCAAACCGCTCTTCCGCGCGGCCTTGTAAGGGCGAATCAGTCCCGGGCTCGTAGGGGCGAATTCATTCGCTATGTCTGCGTTAGCTGCTGCGAGAAATTTCCCATTCGGCCAAGAGCCTTGCAGGAG
>NZ_JASATC010000025.1:0-91456 GCF_038440135.1 Pseudomonas sp. OTU5201
CCGAATGGGAAATTTCTCGCAACAGCTAACGCAGACATAGCGTCCTCTGTCTGTAGGAGCGAGTTCATTCGCCAAGCAGGCCTGCCGTAGGTTGGCCCGAGCTGTGCGAGGCCCAACGTAGGGGTTAGGCCAGGATCGTTGGGCTTCGCTGCGCTCTGCCGCGACCTACGGGTAGCCACAAGAATCCACGCGCATAAAAAAACCGCGGCCTAGGCCGCGGTTTCTCACTCAGTTGATCAGGCTCAGTGCGCGAGGAGCGAACCACCGACCTTGCCCGCCAGCTTCTCGGGCTTGATCAGGAAGCGCGCCAGCGCCGGCAGCAGCCACAGGGCACCGAACATGTTCCAAAGGAGCATGAAGGTCAGCATCAGTCCCATATCGGCCTGGAACTTGATGGCCGAGAAGATCCAGGTAGCGACGCCGATGGCCAGGCAGAGACCGGTGAAGAGTACAGCCTTGCCGGTGGACTTCAAGGTCTCGTAGTAGGCCTCCTGGAGCGGCAGGCCAGCACGCAGGAAGCTTTCCAGGCGGCTGTAGATGTAGATGCCGTAGTCGACACCGATACCCACGCCCAGGGCGATCACCGGCAGGGTGGCCACCTTCACGCCGATGCCCAGCCAGGCCATCAGCGCGTTGCCCAGCACCGAAGTGAGGATCAGCGGCAGCACGATGCACAGGGTGGCAGCGATGGAGCGGAAGGTGATCAGGCACATCACGGCAACGCAGATGTACACCAGGATCAGGATGGTCAGCTCGGCCTCGGCGATCACCTCGTTGGTGGCCGCTTCGATACCGGCGTTACCGGCCGCCAGCAGGAACTGCAGGCCATCCTTGTTGTGCTCCTTGGCGAACTCTTCCACCGCCATGACTACACGAGTCAGGGTCTCGGCCTTGTGGTCGTTGAGGAACACCAGCACCGGTGCCAGGGAGCAGTCGGAGTTGTACAGGCCCTCGGCACGGCTGATGGAGTTGTTCAGCACGTCCTGGTTGCGAGACAGGGTCTCCCACTTCAGGTTGCCTTCGTTCATCCCTTTGATCACCTGCTTGGAGACAGTGACCATGGAGATGGCCGATTGCACGCCCGGCGTGTTCTCCATCTTCCACATCAGTTCATCCACCGGCGCCAGGGCCTCATGGGTGGAGCAGCCCTCGGGGCCGGTCTTGACCATGACTACCAGTACGTCGGAGCTGGTGGAGTAGTTGTTGATGATGAAGTTGTTGTCCTGGTTGTAACGTGAGTCCGGACGCAGTTCCGGAGCGCCCTGGTCGAGGTCGCCGATCTTCAGGTTCTGGCCGTACCACAGGCCGCCACCGAAGGCGATCAGGGCGATGACCACGGAGATCGGTGCAACAACCGGATGAGCGAAGTTGGACAGCAGGCGCCAGAACGGATGATCACGCACCGCGTCCTTCTTGCTGCGCTCGATGGCCTTCTTGCTGATGCCGACATAGGAGATGGCGACCGGCAGCAGGATCAGGTTGGTGAACACGATCACCGCCACACCGATGGAGGCGCCGATGGCCAGCTCGCGGATCACACCGATATCGATGATCAGCAGGGTGATGAAGCCCACGGCATCAGCGAGGATGGCGATCATGCCCGGCAGGAACAGCTGGCGGAACGTACGCCGCGCAGCGGTCAGGGCGTTGTCGGCGTCGCTGGATTGCAGGGCGATACCGTTGATCTTCTGCACGCCGTGGGAAATACCGATGGCGAAGATCAGGAACGGCACCAGCATCGAGTACGGGTCGAGACCGAAGCCCACGCTGTGCATCAGCCCCAACTGCCAGACCACCGCCACCAGCGTGGTAATGAGTACGGCGATGGTGCTGCGGATACACCAGGTGAACCAGTAGAGCAGTACCAGGGTAATCAGGAAGGCCATGCCGAAGAACATCACCACCATGATCAGGCCATCGATCAGATCACCGACCTTCTTGGCAAAGCCCACGACATGGACCTTCACGTTGGGGTTCTGGGCCTGGTACTTCTCACGGATCTTCTCTTCCAGCTCATGGGAGAACTGGCGGTAGTCGAGCTTCAGCAACTTGCCCTGATCGTTCGGGTCCGGATAGGACTCGAGCAGCGGCACGTCGACGATGCTGGACTTGAAGTTGTTGGCCACCAGGCGGCCGATCTGGCCGGACTTGAGCACGTTGTTGCGCAGCTCTTCCAAACTGGCCGGGGAACCGTCGTAGGTCTGCGGGATGACTTCGCCGCCGGCAAAGCCTTCCTCGGTCACTTCGGTCCAGCGAACGCTCGGGCTCCACAGGGACTTCAGGCCGGAACGGTCCACACCAGAGATGTAGAACACCTCGTCGTGGATCTGCCGCAGGGTCTCCATGTACTCCTTGGAGAAGATGTCGCCGTTGACCGCTTCCACCGAGATACGAACGGTGTTGCCAAGGTTGGCAAGGTCATTGCGATGCTCGAGCATCTTCTGGATGTAGGGATGATGCAGCGGAATCATCTTCTCGAAGCTGGTGGACGGCCGCACCTGCATGGCCTGCCAGAAGAGAAAAACGCTGACCAGCAGGCAAATGACGATCACTGCCGGCCGGTTGTTGAAGATCAGGCGCTCCAGGAAGGTCGCCTTGTCCTGGTGATGGGTACTCATCGAAACTCTCCGCCTTTTCTTATAGTTGGCCCAGCTCGGCGCCGGTCGGTGACGCTACGCGCACACCGCCCTGTCCCACCAGGATCAGGTTGCCTTTCTCGTCGGCGATGACACTGGCCAGCGACATGCGATCGCTGCGGTTCACCACTGCGAAGCTACGGCCATTGTCGGTGCTCTTCAGCACGCTGCCGCCATGTCCGACCACCACCAGGCTGCCATCGGGCAGCAGCGCGCCGCCGGACAGGCCGAACTCCAGTTCGCCGTTGCTGGTCTTCAGCGGCACGGTTTCCCAGGTGCTGCCGAAATCCGCGGAACGGAACAGGTGGCCACGCAGACCATAGGCGATCACCACGCCCGGCTCGGCAGTACCGAGGACGCCGAACAGCGAACCCTCGTACGGGCCTTCGAGGCGCTCCCAGGTCGCACCCCAGTCGGCGGAACGGAACATGCTGCCCGCCTCGCCCACCACGAACAGACCAGTGTCTTTCACGGCGGCGATGGCGTTGAGGTGGTACTGGTCTTCGTTGTCGAGGCGGTCGCTGACATCTTCCCAGTTCTTGCCACCGTCCTGGGTGATCAGCAGGGCACCGTAGGCGCCCACGGCAAAGCCGGTACTGGCATCCTTGAACCAGATGTCCAGCAGCGGCGCTTCGCGCTGCAGGTCTTCGAACTGAAGGCTCCAGGACGCGCCGCCGTCCTCGCTGACGAGGATCTGCGAGTCGTGGCCAACGGCCCAGCCTTTCTTGTCATCGACGAAATAGACAGCGGTGAGCATCTGGCGGGTAGGCACCTTGGCCTGGGTCCAGGACTTGCCGTTGTCATCGGAATAGAGAATGTGTCCACGGTCGCCAACAGCCACCAGGCGCTTGCCGGCATGGGCGACATCGAGCAGCAGGCTGCTCACGGCCTTGGGCGATTCGATGGAGAGGACGGGAGCATCAGCGGCCAGCGCGGATGCGGTAATGGGCGCAGCGGCTACAGCAAGGACGGATAGCACACTGAACAGCGAGAGCGCTTTGGCCAGCGGCGAGTGGAAGCGGAACGTCGGCTTGTCGAGGCTATCCACGGCAAGGCCAGACGGGGTGCGCCGCATGACGGGCTCACTCATACACCTTTCCCCTTATTGTTATAGGTGGCACTACCCAGGGAGGCAGCGCCCTAATCCTAGCCAGCTTTGGAAAGCCTGCACAATCGGCGGGACGTTATGTTTTGTTAAGCGTCGGTGGCGCTCTGTAACACGATGATCATTCTCTCCCAACGAAAAAGGCCGCTCTGGAGAGCGGCCTTTTTCAAGGGGTGTCGCGGAATCAGCGAGTACCGCGGCGACGCAGGGCGGACGGCTTGAAGTAGCCATCGTCCGGCACGGCCTGGGTGAAATCGATGGTGGTCGGCTCTTCGTTGTCCAGGTTCTGCACGTGGTAGCGGCGGGCCTGAAGGTCGTGGAACACATCCAGCGCGGACCAGGTGGTCGGCAGGTCGTAGTAGTTCTTCAGGTAGGCCACCGATACGCGCCACAGTTCGCCACGGCCGTCGTACTGGTCGACGACAGCGGCTTGCCAGCTGTCCTCGTCGAGGTACAGGGTGCGCTTGGAGTAGATGTGGCGGGCGCCCGACTTCAGGGTGCCTTCCACGACCCACACGCGGTGCAGTTCGTTACGGGTGACGGCCGGGTTCAGGTGGCCCGGTTGCAGCAGGTCCTTGTACTTAACCTCAGGACTGGAAACCTTGTAGTTGTTGTACGGAATGTAGATTTCCTTCTTGCCCACCAGCTTCCAGTTGTAGCGGTCCGGAGCACCGTTGAACATGTCGGTGTCATCGGCGGTACGCAGGCCGTCAGCGGCAGCGATCGGCGTGTCGTAGGCGAGGTTCGGCGCACGGCGCACGCGACGCTGGCCGGCGTTGTAACCCCAGGCCTGACGCGGCTCCTGCACCTGATCGAGGGTCTCGTGGACCAGGGTGGCGCCACCGGCCAGACGAGCCGGGCTCTTGGTGAAGGACAGATAGTAGAACAGGGTGTTGTTCAGGTCGGCGTACGAACCTTTCGGGTTGTAGTACTTGAACAGGGCTTCCTGCTGCGACGTCACCAGGGAGTAGTCGCCATTGCGCTGCACGGCCACTTCCGAGGCGCGACGCACGATGTAGCTGCCACGGTAGCGGGTGATGTGGTTCCACAGGGCTTCCACGCCGTTCTGCGGGATCGGGAACGGAATGCTGCCGTAGGCATCGGCAAAGCCGTTGCCGCCGTCCAGCAGCTTGGCGGCAGAGGCGTTCTTGATAGCGTTGTCATACACCCACTGCGGCGCGGAGCCGGAGCGGCGGGTCTGGTAGACCGGCATCTGGAAGCTGCTCGGGTAGGCGTTGAACAGGGCGATCTGACCAGGCGTCAGGTTGGCCTTGTACTGGTCCAGGTTGGCCTTGGTGATGGTGAACAGCGGCTTGTCTTCCGGGAACGGGTCCGGATGGTGCTGACCGGACTTGTAGCCGGCCGGCGCCTGGGTGATGCCACCGGTCCAGGCCGGGATGGTGCCGGCGGCGTTGCCGGCTTTCTCGGCGCCGAAGGGGGTCAGGCTGGCGCCAAGTTTGGCGACATCCTGGGCCGAGACCGACGCCAGCGCACTGCTGGCGGACAGCGCCAGGGCAACCGCGGCGCTAATCAGCGAAAGCTTTTTCAGCATGGGGTTTCTCCGTGATGAGTCTGTATCGGGCGCCCGGGGACGCCCGTGTCGTTCTTGTTGGGCTTAGAAGGAATACTTGACGTTGACGCCGATGTTGTCGCGGTCACGCCCCGAGTTGTTCTGACCACCGCCGTAGAACTCGGTGTACTGGAGTTCAGCTTCCAGACTGTTCAGGTAGCTCGCCTTGACGCCGACGGTGTAGGCCTTGCGACCCTCGATGAAGTTGCCGGTCTGGTAGGAGTTGCCTTCGAAGTCGTCCTTGTAGACGACGTAGGGCGAAACGTTGACACCAGCGTAGACATCGTTCCAGGTGCCGGACATCAGCAGGGTGTAGCCGTAGGCGTTCTTGTTGACCTGGTCGTCGCGATCACCACCGGATACGTAGGAGCTGTTTCCACGGCCGGAGTAGTAGCGGGTTTCGCCGTTGTACGCGGTGTACTGCAAACTGCTGCCGCGCAGGTGCTCGGACGCCAACTCGGCAACGCCGAACAGGGAGTCGAAGGACAGCGACGGACCAAAGTTGTAGATGGTGCCCAGAGACGTATTGAAGGCCTCCACGCGCTCGGAGTTGTGGATCTGATCGGTGATCCGGACCGGCCGGCCACCGATGTTGACGGTCTGCCCATCGGCCAGCGGGGCGGCCTGGCCGAGCAGGTCGCCGAGCAGGTCGTTGGTGGTAGCGACGCCAATCGGCAGGTTCGGACGGTAGGCCAGCTCACCGAAGACCGAGGCTTCGCCCAGGGTCGTGTTGAAGCTCAGGCCATACATGCGAATGTCTTCGGCGTATTCGCGACGGGCGTTGACCTGGTTGGCCACGTCTACCGCTGCCGCGCCGTTGACAAGGCCAAGCACCTGACCGGCCGCCGCGTTGCCGCCAGCAGCCGCAGCGACCAGATCGTTGTACGACGCGAACCCGCCGAGCCCGGCCAACTGATCGATGTCCAGGCCGGCATAACTGGAATTGAGGTCTGCATAAATAGTCGGCTCCTTCGCGTGGTAGTTCACGAAGTAGAAGCCGAACTCAGTGGAGTTGAGCTCTTCGGCGATGTAGCGGAACGCCACGCCGAACTGGCCGTCGTTCTTGGCGTTGATGTCCTGGCCGACATTGGCGACCTTGAACACACCATTGGAGTCCAGGTAGCTGGTGCCCTGCAGGCCGCCGAAATTAGCCCCGGCCAGTTGCGGATAAAGGGTCTGGAACAGCGGGTTGGCCAGCGCGCCGACCGTGGTGTAGGCGGTATTGCCGCCGTCGGCAAACAGATCGGTCTCGGAGTAGTAAGTCCCCACCGGGTCGATGGCCGATTCCTTCCAGTTCCACTGGTAGAAGGTTTCCATCGACAGGTTTTCGGTCAGGCCGAGGTTGAAGCTCAGGGCTTCCACCGGAACCAGCACTTCCTTCAACTCGGAGCCCGGCAGGCGGAACTTGGCGGCGTCCACCGGGTTGGTGGTGTTCACGCCACCGCGGTAGAAGATGCCCTCACCCCAGTTGAACACCTGCTTGCCGATACGGCCGGTGACCGGCATGTCGGCCACGTCCCAGTTGCCGTACAGGTAGGCGTCGAGGATCTGCGCGTCACGGCCGGCCTTGTGGCGGGTTTCGTAGGTGAAGCTGTCATCCTTCGGGAAGTTCTGGCTCGGCTGCACCGGGTTGTTGTTGTCGTAGTAGTCATTGCGCTTGTCCATGATCTGAGTGTCATAGAACGCAGTGCCACGAACGAACATGCCGTAATTCTTGTAGGTCGCTTCCAGGTCGGAAGTGATCTTGTAAACCTCGGAGACCAGGCCGGTATCGAAGTTGCGGTTACCGTCGTTGGTATTGATGTCGTTGTTGGTCTTGTCCTGGCCCTGTACGCGCCAGAGTTGGCCGTAGGAGACCGTGGTATCCAGGGACCCGGAAATTTCGTCGTTGGCGAAGCTGAACTCCACCGCCTGGGCCTGGGCGGCTACCAGAAGGGGCAGGATGCCGGCAAAGGCGAAACCTGCCTTGGCCGGAGCGAAATGCAACATGGGCTTACGAGACTTGAGCTCCATCGAGTCTTACTCCGTGGACTGATCACTTTGTTATTGGCAGCCCGTCGGGCAGGCTTGTTTGTCCGGCCGCTCTTGGCAGCCTTTGTTCTTCGGCAGGAAATCCCCAGCGCAGAGCGCACCCCGTTCCCGATGCACCGAAACAGGGCCAAATTGTCAGCGGCGCTGCAACCATGGTGCCAAGTCGCAAATGAGTGTCAGAAAAATTCCACAAGCCACGCGACAATTTTCAGTCAAACAAGTGACTGATCATCCAGTGATCAATTTCAATTTTTCTGTCCGATCTTGTCTGACGATCTGGCTCGATTTGTCACTCAAGATCACACTTGCAGGGCATGTACGCCCATACCAAAAGCTGTCTGGTCAAGCCGTTTTTGAGCTTTTAAGACTGTTCGGGCATAACAACGGCCTGATGCATTTCTTTGGGTAACAAAAAAGTGTTACCAGTACTAACCGGTAACACTTTTTGAAGGGGAGACTTCGGGGAGATGACAGCCCGCTTTCACGGGCTGTTGGAGGACGTCAGGCGAGGCTCTTGCTGACCACTTCGAAGACGTCGCTGGACAGCTCGCCAGAGGCGAGGATGCGCTCCAGTTCGGACCTCATCAGTTGCTGGCGACTGGCGTCGTACTTGCGCCACCGCGTCAGCGGTGCCAACTGGCGGGACGCGATCTGGGGGTTGAACGCGTTCAGTGTAATCACGTGATCGGCGAGGAAGCGGTAGCCAGCACCATCGGCCCGGTGGAAGTTCACCAGGTTCTGGTTGGCGAAGGCGCCGATCAGCGCACGCACTTTGTTCGGATTCTTCAAGGTGAAAGCCGGGTGCTCCATCAGCGCCTGGACGCGCTCCAGGCCGCCCGGCAGGCCGCAGCCGGCCTGCACACTGAACCACTGATCCATGACCAGCGGGTCATCCTTGAAGTAGTCGGCAAAACGCGACAGGGCGTCGGCCTTTTCCTGCTCGAAGCCAGAATTCACCAGCACTGCCAGGGACGACAGGCGCTCGGTCATGTTGTCGCTGTCGTTGAACTGCTCCAGGCAGGCCTCAAGCACTTCGGCCTTGCCACTCTGCATCAGGTACGACAGGGCAATGTTCTGCAGGGTGCGGCGGGCAATATGCGCCGCTTCGGCCACATAACCAGTTTCGCGGGAAAGCGCGCGGTTCGCCTGGAATCGGGCCAGCAACGGCTGAAACAGGGCTTCGCCGATGGACTGACGGGCGAACTCGCGGGCGGCATGGATGGCATCCACATCCGCTACTTCGCTGATTTCGGTGAGGTAGGCCTCACTCGGCAACGAGAGCATCTCGGCAACCATGGCCTGATCAAGGGACTCGTCCTCCAGCAGGGTGCGGAAGGCGGTGATCAGGCGCGAGTCCAGCACTAGCTTCTCGCCACGCTGATGCTGTGCAATAAGCTCCTGCAGCACCTGTACCGACAGTTGCTGACCCGCTTCCCAGCGGTTGAAACCGTCGGAATCGTGCTGCATGAGGAACATCAATTGATCGCGGCTGTAGGGGAAATTCAGTTTCACCGGTGCCGAAAAACCACGCAGCAGCGAAGGTAGTGGACGTTCGGCGACATCGACAAAGGTGAAGCGCTGCTCCGCCTCGCTCAAAGCCAGTACGCGGCTGCCGCCTTGCGCGGCGTCTTCGCCTTGCAGCCGCAGCGGCAGCTCGCGGCCCTGGCCGTCCAGCAGACCCAGCTCCACCGGAATGACGAAGGGTTGCTTGTCCTTCTGCCCCGGGGTCGCCGGGCAGCTCTGGCGGAAGGTCAGGGTGTAGGTCTTCGCTGCCGCATCATAGGCATCCTCCACCTGCAAGCGCGGGGTTCCGGACTGACTGTACCAACGCTTGAACTGACCGAGGTCGACGCCGTTGGCGTCTTCCATGGCCTTGATGAAGTCGTCGCAGGTCACCGCCTGGCCGTCATGGCGCTCGAAGTAAAGATCGGTGCCTTTGCGGAAGCCCTCGGCGCCCAGCAGGGTGTGGATCATGCGCACCACTTCCGAGCCCTTTTCGTAGACGGTCAGGGTGTAGAAGTTTGAAATCTCGATGAAGGAGTCGGGGCGCACGGGGTGGGCCATGGGGCCGGCATCCTCGGCGAACTGGTTGGTGCGCAGGAAGGCCACGTCCTCGATTCGTTTGACGGTGCGCGAGTTCATGTCAGCGGAGAACTCGGCATCCCGGAACACGGTGAAGCCTTCCTTCAAGGACAGCTGGAACCAGTCGCGGCAGGTCACGCGGTTGCCCGACCAGTTGTGGAAGTACTCGTGGGCCACCACCGCCTCGACCCGCTGGTGCGCGGCGTCGGTGGCGGTCTCGGCCTTGGCCAGCACACAGCTGGAGTTGAAGATGTTGAGCCCCTTGTTCTCCATGGCGCCCATGTTGAAGTCGTTCACCGCGACGATCATGAAAATGTCCAGGTCGTACTCGCGACCATAGACCTCTTCGTCCCAGCGCATCGACTTCTTCAGGCTGTCCATGGCGTGCTGGACCTTGTCTATGTTCTCGGGCTCGACATAGATACGCAGCGCCACGTCACGCTGAGTCATGGTGGTGAAGCTGTCTTCCACGCACCAGAGGTCGCCCGCCACCAGAGCGAACAGATAGGCCGGCTTCTTGAAGGGGTCTTCCCAGGTCGCCCAGTGGCGACCGCCCTCTTCCGCCCCGCTGGCCACCGGGTTGCCGTTGGACAGCAGGACCGGGTAACGATGCTGCTCGGCGCTGACGGTGGTGGTGAAGGTGCTCATCACATCCGGGCGGTCGAGGTAGTAGGTGATCTTGCGGAAGCCTTCGGCCTCGCACTGGGTGCAGAACATCTTGCCGGACTTGTACAGCCCTTCCAGCGCGGTGTTGGTTTCCGGGTGGATGCGCACCGTACTGTCGAGGGTGAAGGCCTTCGACACCGGCTGCAGGGTCAGGTGGCTGTCATCCAGTTGGTAATCGGCGGCGCCCAGTTCGCGGTCATCCATGGACAACGACAGCAGCTCCAGTTGCTGGCCGTCCAGCACCAGGGGCGGCAGGCCCTCGCCGCGCGCCGGATTGCGGCGCATCACCAGCTGGGCATGGACCAGGGTGTGATCCTCGTACAGCTCGAAGGTCAGGTTGGTCTCGTCAATCAGGTATTCCGGGGCCTGATAGTCCTTGAGGTAGATGACTTTCGGTTGCTCGGTGCGCATGGTCGTCTCTTCGCTTGCGGGGCGGCCCCGAAACCCTGGGCCGCGCATGATGGATGGGTCAAGGTCGGAGTATGGACTATTCCCCTACCGACCTTCTGCCAGAACCTACGCGGCGCTGATGGCCAACTGGTAGGCCGTGTACTTGCGCAGGTTGATCACGCCGGTATCGAGAATCAGGTACTGGCCCTTGATCCCCCGCAGCGTACCCTCCACCACCGGCGTCTTGTCCAGATCGAAGCTGACGACCTTGGTCGGATAGGCATCCACTGGGTAGCTGATCTCGACAGTCTGGATATCACTGACCGGCTGGATAGCCTGCAGGCCAAAACGGTCCTGGAGCGCGCGGATACCCTCGGCGCAGTGCTCGAATAGCTCGTCGCGAACGCTCGGCAGATCCAGCGACGGCGCCTCGCCCTTGAGCATGGCACGCCAGTTGGTGCGATCGGCTACCCGGCTGCGCAGCAGGTCTTCGACGAAGCCGGACTGCTGGCGGGTGGCCACCCGCATGATCGGCAGCGCCTGGCTGGCGCCCTGGTCGATCCAGCGGGTCGGCACCTGGCTGGCACGGGTGATGCCCACTTTGATGCCCGAGGAGTTGGCCAGGTAGACCACGTGGTCGGTCATGCAGAAGCGCTCCCCCCACTCCGGCTCGCGGCAGGTGCCCTGGTCGAAGTGGCACTTCTCCGGGCTGACGATGCAACTGTCGCACTGGGCCAGCTTGGTAAAGCAGGGGTAGCAATAGCCCTGGCTGAAGCTCTTCTTCGTCTTGCGCCCGCAGTGGGTGCAGTGGATGGCGCCAAGGAACTCCAGGCGGAGCTGCTTGCCGATCAGCGGGTTTGCCGCAATATCCGCCTCGCCGAGGCGAAAGCCGTATTGCACGGGCGTTTCAAGGCGCACCGACATCTTGCTGAGTGCACCGCGTCCTAGTTCCAGCATCAGTGGACCGAATTCGACTTGAACAGGATTTTAGGGATGGGATCGGACTTGGAGCTGCACTCCTGCGGCCCCATGTAGCCGGTGCGCTCTTCTTCTGGGAGGTTCTTCAGCTCCCAGGCGATCACCGCCTGCAGCGACAGCTCCTTTTGCTCCTGGGTCAGCTTGCGGCCATCCGGCCACTTGCCGATTTCCACGGCCAACTTGAGGCTCTCGTAGACATCCTGGGTGATGTTGCTGATCAGATGGGCAAAAGACGACATGGGCCGCTCGCAGGAAAATGGGACAGGCCGCGCATTCTAACGACCCAGGCGCGCCAAGGCACCTCCAAGGAGGCCAGTGGCACATCCGACTAGCAATCCACCCACATGGGCACCGTTGGCGATGGCGCCGAAACCCAGGGCGGTGATCAGCCCGGACAGGCACACCAGCAGCCAGATCAGCATCATCGCCATCACACCCGGCGGAAGACGGTAAGCCGGACACGGCGCGAGGCGCTGGAACACCCAGCAGTGGCCGAGCAGCCCGTAGAGCACGCCGGAAAGCCCGCCGAACAACGTGGGGCCACTACTGAAGTACTGGGCGTAATCCGACACCAGGCTGAAGCCGAGGGTCAGCACCAGCAGCACCGCTCCGCCCTGCCGCGCCTCGATGCGCCGCCCGAGCTCCCAGAACCACATACCGTTCATCGCAAGGTGGAGGATGCCGAAGTGAATCAGCATGGGCGTCACCAACCGCCACCACTGCCCGGCTGCCAGCCCCTCTTCCAGGGACGAGAAGTAGATGTAGTCGCCCTGGACCTGGAAGTCCTGAAAGCTCAGCCAGCGGATGGTGGAAAAGTTCTCTCCCAGACCGGTGAGCGCTGCCACCGCCAGGGTCAACAGCAACACCAGGCTGGTGATGGGACTGGCCTTGAGCTGTGCGAGGACGCCGGGGCGCGGTGCTTCGGTCGGCGCCTCATGCGACAACTGGAAATGCGGATCGCCATCAGGAAATCGCTGGTAGAGCCCGCGCACCTTCTCCGCCAATTGCGGCCCCGGCACCCAAAGCACCTGCTCCCCGGATTCCTCGCTGACCCGATAGGGCACTTCCAGGCGCTGCAACAGGGCAACGAAACCGGAGAGATCCACGGTCAGGGGTAAACGCAATACTTCAACCGCACTCATCGGGGCTCCTCGGGGCGCTCCACTTCGACCCAGACGAACTTGTCCGGGTCCAGCCGGGTTTCCTGGTCAAGCCGGTAGGCCACCAGCTTGCCGTACATCACTGCGCTGTAGTCCAGACAGGCCAGGTTGCCGCGAATGGGCGCCGGACGGCCGCGCCGCCAGTAGTGGCCGACGAACAGGACAGGCTCCTGCGGCCCATAGCTGAGCAGGCGCGACTTGTGCGCCTGGGACAGAGGCGCGCTGGCCACCTGCTCAGGCAAGGCGTCAGGCTGAAAGACCACATCACCGTATGTCTGCGGATCCTCGGCCCAGAACTTGGTGCGGAACACCGAACGGGTGAAGCCGTCGCTGCCGGTCAGGGTCATGCCGCCAGGCAGCGGCAGGTCGGTGCCACGCAGCAGCCGGTCGAACACTCGCGTGGCGAAGCTGGACGGATCGACCGCAGCCTTGATGAAAGCCTCGTTGATCCGCCCATCCGGATGCATGTCGCGCAGTGCCGCGATCATGTGGCCGTCCCAGCAGGCGTGGACCATGCGGAAATGACCGCCATCGAGGAAAAGCGGCAGCTCGTAAAACCAGCCCAGGAAATCCCTCCAGTCGGCCGGATGGCCCTCGAACTGCTCCAGGGTTTCCTTGATCAGCCGGGCATGGCGCGGGGTGTGCTCACGGACGAAATGGTGCCCACTACCGGGTGGCGCCGGAGTGCTCCAGCCAAGAGCGTTGTACTCATGGTTACCCATGATGCACAGGGCCTGTCCGGCTTCCACCATGGAGTGAACCAGGTGCAGCGCTTCGCGGATGCGCGGACCACGGTCGATGATATCGCCCAGGAACAACGCCATGCGCTGCGGGTGCTGCCAGGTGCCATTGTGCTTGCGATAGCCCAGGCGATCGAGCAGGCGCTCCAGGGTATGGGCGCAGCCGTGGACGTCGCCGATCAGGTCGTAGCCACAGCCGGGATCGAGGCTCATCAGTCGCCTCCGCCGAGTCGGCTGCCCCAGCCCAGCTTGGTCCGACAGACCTCATAGTAGTTGTGGTCCAGGGGGTGGATCAGGCGCAGTTTCTGCGGCTTCTTGCCCACCGTGATCGTATCGCCGGGGGCGCAGGTAAAGTGGTTCTGGCCATCGCAGGACACCAGCGGATAGATCTGCAGGTTGGGCGAGACCACGATCTTCAGCTCGCTGGTGCTGTCCACCACAATGGGCCGGCTGGACAACGTGTGCGGATACATGGGCACGATGACGATCGCATCGAGCTTGGGATGCATGATCGGACCGCCGGCGGACAGCGCATAGGCCGTGGAGCCAGTAGGCGTGGCGATGATCAGTCCGTCGGCCTTCTGACTACAGACGAACTGGCCATCGATATGCAGCTCGAACTCGATCATCCGCGTCGATTTGCCAGGGTGCAGCACGACGTCATTCAGCGCGTCCCCCTGACCGATGGCCTCGCCATGGCGGCGCACCTCGGCCTCCAGCAGGAAGCGCGTCTCGACGCTGTATCGACCATCCAGCACCTCGGCCACTTTCACTTCCAGCTCGTCAGGACGGATATCGGTGAGAAAGCCCAGGCTGCCGCGGTTGATTCCCAGCACCGGCACGTTGTGCCGCGCCAGGGCCCGAGCGGCACCGAGCATACTGCCGTCGCCGCCGACCACGATCACCAGGTCGCAGACTTCGCCGAGGATCTTGCGTGACGAGGTCTGCAGGCCATGGCCCGGCAGCACTTCAGAGATGGTGTCTTCGAGAATCACATGGAGGTGACGGTCCAGCAGGAATTTTTTCAGCCGGCGAATGGTGTCGAGCACATGGGAACTGCCCAGGCGACCGATTATGCCGATATTGCGGAATTGCTCCATGGTGCTCCAGGGCGGCATTGGCGGATGAGGAATGGCGAAAGTATGGGGGATAGAGACGGACAGCGGCAAACCACTGTCGGCTATGCTCGCAGCATGCAAGCCTTCGAATCGCTGACCGAGCTCCCCCGCCAGCTTCGCCACCCCGGCGTGCGCGATCTGGCCTGGGTCCTGCTCTCGCCTCCGCTGCTCAGCCAGCCGCCCTGGCGCCAACGCCATCCGCTCAGCGCCAGCGGATGGGCCCGCCAGCCCGAGCGCCTGGCCGATTGGCTGCATCGACTGGATCAGCATCCCGAGCCACTGGATCAGTGGTTGGCGCAAGCCTCCAACCGTCGCCTCGGCCTCTACTACGAGCGCCTCTGGCAGTTCGCTCTGGGCCAGGCGCCGGATGTGGAACTGCTGGCGGCCAACCTGCCGATCCGCATCGCCGGCCAGACCCTGGGCGAGCTCGATTTGCTCTTGCGCGATGCGGAAGGCGTTCACCACCTGGAGCTGGCAATCAAGCTCTATCTGGGCCCACGCCATGGCGATGGCGGAAAATCCTCCGAGTGGATCGGCCCAGGCAGCCATGACCGCCTCGACCGCAAACTGGAACATCTCAGCCTGCACCAGCTCCCTCTCTCGTCCAGCCCCGAAAGCCGTCAGGCCCTGGCCCAGCTGGATGCCCAGCCGGCCAGCGCCGAACTCTGGCTTGGCGGCTACCTGTTCTATCCCTGGCCGGGCAACTGCACCGCACCACTCGGCGCCAATCCCGCCCACCTGCGCGGTCGCTGGTTGCGCCACAATGAGTTGGAGGACTTCCTTGGACAGACCAGGGACGGCAGCTGGCAGCCGCTACCGAGGCAATCCTGGCTAGCCCCGGCAGCCTGTGAGCCCAACGACCTCTGGACAGAGGAAAGCTTCCGACAATGGCGCCAGCAGTTGCAGCCGGACAGCCCGGCGCGCCTGCTGGTGCGCCTGGCGCCGGACGCGGATGGACGCTGGAGGGAAGCGGAGCGCGCATTCGTGGTCAGCGATCGCTGGCCGTTGCAGCCGTTGGACAGTTAAACCAGCTGGGCTTCATCCACTTGGATTTGCCTATGGCTGGGGGGCGCCGCCGGTGGCGCGTGGTCAGGTGAAGTCAGGCTCATGGAAATGCTCCGTTCTGGGTCAGGGAAAGCGGCACCGCGCGCTCATCAAGAAAGATCTGCGCCGGCAGCTTGAACCCCCTCAGCTGCAGCAAAGCCAGGGGCCCGGCCCCGAGCTCGGTGCGCAGGTGCCAGGTCAGGCCCAGGCCATCGGGGGCGTCGAGCCGCAGGCGATAGCGGCTCTCGCTGTCGTCGAGCGGCGTCACCTGGGCCTGCTCCAGCAGGCGGATCAGGCCCCAGGTACCGGGGTAGTCGCCAAACAGCCGCTCCCCGCTCCTGGCGTGAATCCAGCTCAAGCGCGTACCGGGGGAGTCATTCGTTCCCGGCCACGCGAAGCGCTGCAACTGCCGGGCGAGAAACTGGTCGATGCGGCCGGTATCGGCGCGGATTATTTGCCCGAGCATGGGCAACGAGCTGTCGGCGCCGCTGGCGGCGAAGGGGTAGCGGCCGGCGAAGGCGTTGTTCCAGGGCGTGACGATGGCGCGCTGCCACTGGCCGTTGAGCCCGGCGGCGGAGGGCTGCAGGATTTTCCGCCAGGCCTGGTCCAGTGGCTGGACGAAGAGTGCCTGGCCGAAGCCGCTCCAGTCGCTGCCCAGGCTGGCGGCCATCAGGCTGCCATAGGCCTGGGTGTCGGTGAGGTCGACGCTGCGCCCCTGGAACACGGTCTGGGCCAGTACCTGGACCATGGCCTGGGGGTCCGGTGCCGTGCTGATCTGCTGCAACTTCAGGCGGACCCGGGTCACCCGGGTGAGGAAGGCCTGCAGGCTGAGGCTGTCGTCGATGCCCGCTTGATCGTCCGCTTTGCCGAGCAGCGCCAGCAGTGGGCCGAAGCTCTCGTCCAGGGGGCTTTTCGGCAGCCCGGCCAGTTGATCGATCACCGGCGCCTTATCCTGGCCGATGAGGTTCTGTGCGGACTGCAGCAGGGAATCGCCGAGGGCCTGGCTACGCGCCCCGGCCTGCCCCTGGTAGGCCAGGGTATTGACCAGGGCGATGAGCGGGGACTGGCGCACATCGGTCATCAGCGTCAGCTGGTCAATGGTGTCGGCCAGGCCTTGGGCCTCGCGCCAGCGCAGGCTGTTGAGCATCTCCAGCCAGGCCTGGCCGTACGCTTGGAAGTAGCGTTGCACCAGGCGTTCGCGCAGCACCTCCGGCGTCAGCTCCGCGGCGATCTGGCTGCGGTCGTCGCTGAGTACCCAGTCGATCTCCTCCCGGCGCTCCACGGCGATGTCGTCGATGGCCTTCCTTGCGTAAACAACGAACGCAGGAGACTGTCGCTTGACCACGTGTCGCGACTATCAGATTTGACTGAAAAACCACCGGGAAAAGTGCTTAGTTAAGCCAGAAAAAACTTGATATGCGGAAGAATCATCGAGCTCTTGCCGAAACCGCTAAAACTGCGGTTAGTCGAGCATTCGGCGGCGAACCGAGGAAGCCCTCAGCGGCTGCGCTCAATCCGGCCGCCGGACCGGGCCAGGTAGCCTGCACCGGTTTCGCTGATCAACGCATCCCGCTGCAGCGCCGGTAAGGCATCCAGGCCGTCGCGCAAGGCGTAAGCGCGAAAACCCAACTGGGAGAGCGTGAACACCGCACTGGCGCTGCGCTTGCCGCTGTCGCAATAGCAGAGGTAGGTGCCTTCGCCGTCCAGCAACCGTGCCTTCAGACGCAACAGGTGCAGGGGCATGTTCAACGCCTGGGGCGCATGGGCGCGTTCGTACTCGTCCTGCAGGCGCACATCCAGCCATTGGCCGCCATTGCCCAGCAGGCGCACCGCCTCCCCCAGACTAACTTCATCCACCACCGGCGCTTTCAGCAGTTCGAGGAAGTCGGCTCGGTCCAGCCGCTGCAGCACGCTATCTTCCAGCAAGGTGACACTGGCGTTGCGCGGACATTCCCCCAGCAGGGCTTCCTCGCCGAAGCAGGCCCCCACCTCCAGTTCGGCCAGCAGTTGCTGCTCGCTGCCCGCCCCACGAATGACCTCGGCCCGGCCGGACTGCAGGAAATAGCAGCAATCGCCCTCCTCCCCTTCCCCCATCACCTGGCTGCCCGTAGGCAGCTCCACGCGCCGCAGGCGTTCCAGCATGCTGCGCACATTGACCGGCGGCACCTTGGCCAGCAATGGACTGGCCAGCAGGGCTTCAAGCCATTCGCAGTCGCCCTCCAGACTGTTCTCCAGCAGCAGGTCCTGGTGGGTCGAGCTCCAGGTCAACTGACGCGCCAGGGTGGCGCTGTCGATGGCCAGCAATGAGCAGTCCCGCAACGCCAAAGCTTCATGCAGGCGCGGCAGGCTCGGGGAAACCGGGTGGCAACTGGCTTCGCTACCCGCCTCCAGGCGCGTTTCGATGCCTTCGACATCACGCAGGAGCAGCTCGCCGGATAACAGATACCAGGTGAGGCGCGCCTGGTCGCCCCGCCGGAAAAGCAGTTGCCCCTCCAGCAGAGGCTGAGGCACCAGCTGCGAGCGCAGCTCACGCCACTGCGGATCGGTCAACGCGTTGAGCGGGACCAGGCTGCGCAGTTGCTGGGGATTCAGGGGTTCGCTCATGGAGTCATCCTTGTGCATCCACTGCCCAGGCAGTGCAGTCAGCCAGCCGCAACAGTTCGGTTTGCAGGGCCCGCCGTCCCTGCAGGCCACCGGTATGGAGCAGCACCAGTCGACTACCGGGCGGAATGCGACCGCCTTGTGCCTCCGCGTGGATGGCCAGTAGGGCCTTGGCGGTATAGAGGGGCTCCAGGGTAAGGCCTCCGTCCCTTTCGCTGTCCAGCATGAAGCGCGCGAGGTCAGCATCCAGCCGGGCGAAACCACCGCGGCTGGCGTCGATCAGCCGGTATCCCTGGTCCGTGCAACCGGCCTCACCGAGGATAGCGCTCACCTGCTCAGCGACGCCGTGGTCCGAGGGGACCGCGAGGGCCCCAATCACCGGGTGCCTACCCGCCTCGCCCAGCACCAGCCCGGCGAGGGTGGTGCCCGTACCGGCGGCGGTCCAGAGGCTGTGGTAGTCATCCCAACCAAGTGCCGCCAACTGTTCGCGGATCATCTCCACCAAAACGGCGCAGCCTTGTGCGCCCATCAGACCACCACCGCCCTCAGCCACCGGTTGGTAGCGTGGGTAGCGTTGCAGCCAGGTTGCCCAGAAACCCGGCTGGTGACGCGCGCGGTAGCCACCATAGCCCAGCCAGTGCAGGGTCATGCCGAAATGCTTAAGATCTCGAATCGTCGGCGTGTCCTGGCACTCGCCGCGCAGCAGGCCCACCGTTGGGAACTTGAAACGGGCACCGGCGGCGGCCAGGGCATGAAGATGGTTGGAATGGGCGCCACCCAGGCTGATCACGCCCTCGGCGCCCGCTTGCGCGGCCTGCGCCAGATGGGGAGCCAACTTGAACCACTTATTGCCGGAGACCAGCGGGTCCAGGGCATCCAGACGCAGTACGGCCAACTCAAGCCCGGCAGCGGCCAGCCATGGCAGGCGCAAGGGTTCAAGGGCTGCGCGGGGGTTCCAGTCAGGCAGGGTCAGAGGCAAGGTCGGGTCGGGTCCATTGGCGTCCGTTCGGGGGCGCAAGGATAAGTCAGGCGCGTGCGCGAGTCCGCTCAGCCAGCAGTGCGCAGTCGCCCTCCCGCCCGATGCCGGGGGCAGCAGTTGGACTCACCGACAACGAAGCGACTGGGCGCCTCGATCCGATCGATGGGCATGCTGCAACGTTCACCATTGGGCAAGCTGGCTTCGCAGGTGGGTTGCTGATAGTGGGCCAGCCACTGGCGGTACTGGTTCTCGGACACGAAGCACTTCGCCGCAGCGTAAGCCAGGGGGTTGCCCTGATAGCGGGAGATATCGGCCAGCGGGATGGTCAGGTGACCGGCTCCCGGGTGATACACCACAAACACCACGCCCAATTGGGCGAGGCGCTCCAGCATCAGTTGCCCCGACTGGCCTTCCAGCGCCTCGCACTCCTGGCGCAGGCGATTGACCTCGGCCTGTAACTGGGCCTCCAACTGGTCGCGATAGGCCAACTCGACGTCCCGGATGGCGAGCTGCTCGCGGTACTCGGCCACGGCCAAGGTGACCCGTGCCTGGAGCTCGCTCTCGAACTGGGCACGAAGGATATCCGCCTCGGTGCGCCCGTGGCGCTCAAGGGCGCGCAATTGCAGGTTCATTTCCTCACGGCTGGCCTGGAAGCGCTCCAATTCGCCATCGAGCTGAGCCTGCAAGCCGGCATTGACTTCTTCCTGCTGACGCAGCGCGTGTTGCAGGGTGCGAATCTGCTCCTGCAGCGCCGAGTTGCTCTGGTCGGCGGCCTGGCGGACCTGTGCGATGGCTTCTTCGTTCTGCTGGCGGAGGGAGCTCAGGCGCAGGCGCTGCTGGCGGACCAACTGGGCGGTCTTCAGGCGATGCTCTTTTTCCATCTTTTCCGCGAGCTGCTCGGCCATCTCCTTGGTGATCTCCGGCGGGGCGTACCAGCGATCTTCCGACGCCACCTGCAGCCGCTCGGCATCCAGCACCTGAGGCTGCTCTTCCTCCACCAGTAGACCGAGGCTGTTGCCCTTGATGGCATCACGCAGCAGCGCCAGGTCGTTGCGATCAGCGTTGAGGCTCGGGTCCCAGAGGTGCATTTGCTGCCAGGAGACCGGGCACTGACTGCGGCAAGCCAGGCGAATGGGGCCGGCCCCCAGGTCAGGACCCCGTCCGGAGCGCTCGGCCAATTGCCGCAGCGGCAGGTTCCAGCCGGTATCGGCACGCCCGTCTTCGTCGAAGTCGAGGTAGAAGAAAACCACCGCCCGCACCTGCAGGCGCGGATTGATCATCACGTAGGCCAGATGCATCTGGCAGTCGGCGAACTCAGGCAGGCCGACCACACCGTCGAGAATGGCTTCGAACTCCGAGTAGAGCATCTGCTTGCAGATGCCGCGGTCGTTGAAGAACACGACGGCTTCCGCCTGTTGCGGCTTCTTCAGCATGCTCATCGCTCTACCTCTGGCTCTGCGCGGTGAATCACGGCGGGCGTTGATGGGGCCTGGCGGCGTAGGGTTTTCGTCCGCACACACTAGTCCGGACTTTAGAAAAGTCTAGGGGATAATAGCCGTCGAGCAATGTGACTGGGTTGGCAGTGCCCCGCCGTCGAGGCCAGTCGGACCAACGGCAAGGCAAAAGTGTGACGTGGTTGGAGCGGGCGGGAGCACCGCCCGGTGCAGAACCGGGCGGTGGAGAGGGTCAGAGTTCGGCCGCCAGGCGCGAGCCCTGGTTGATCGCGCGCTTGGCATCCAGTTCGGCCGCCACGTCGGCGCCACCGATCAAGTGCACGCTCTGGCCGGCGGCCACCAGGCCATCATGCAGCTCGCGCAGCGGGTCCTGGCCAGCACAGACGATCACGGTATCCACGGGCAGCACCTGGGGCTCGCCCTCGGCAACACGGATGTGCAGGCCGGCGTCGTCGACCTTGAGGTACTCCACCGAGTTGAGCATCTGCACCTGCTTGTTCTTCAGACCGGTGCGATGGATCCAGCCGGTGGTTTTGCCCAGACCGTCGCCCACCTTGGACTTCTTGCGCTGCAGCAGGAACACCTGGCGCGCCGCCGGATGCGGCTGGGCCTTGATCCCGGCGATGCCGCCACGGGCCTCCAGCGCACCGTCGATGCCCCACTCCTTCCAGAACGCTTCGCGGCTGAGGCTGGTGGCCTCTCCCTGGTGCGTGACGAACTCGGACACGTCGAAACCGATACCGCCGGCACCGATCACCGCCACCTTCTGGCCCACCGGCTTGCGCTCGAGGATGGCGTCCAGGTAGCTGATCACCTTCGAGTGGTCGATGCCGGGGATTGCCGGCGTGCGCGGGCTGATGCCAGTGGCCAGGATGATCTCGTCAAAGCCACCCCTGGCCAGGTCGTCGGCCGAGACGCGGGTGTTCAGACGCAGGTCGACACCCGTGGTTTCCAGCTTGCGCTTGAAGTAGCGCAAGGTTTCGAAGAACTCCTCCTTGCCCGGCACGCGCTTGGCCACATTGAACTGGCCGCCGATTTCGGCTGCGGAATCGAACAGGGTCACGCTGTGGCCACGCTCGGCGGCAACGGTGGCGGCGGAGAGGCCGGCTGGGCCGGCGCCCACCACGGCGATCTTCTTGGCCTGGGCAACCGGGATGTAGTTCAGCTCGGTCTCGTGGCAGGCACGCGGGTTGACCAGACAACTGGTCAGCTTGCCGCCAAAGGTATGGTCCAGGCAGGCCTGGTTGCAGCCGATGCAGGTGTTGATCTCGTCGGCGCGACCCTCGGCAGCCTTGTTGACGAAGTCCGGGTCGGCGAGGAACGGACGCGCCATGGACACCATGTCGGCATCGCCCTCGGCGAGGACCTGCTCGGCCACTTCCGGGGTATTGATGCGGTTGGTGGTGATCAGCGGAATTTTCACCTCGCCGCGCAACTTGGCGGTGACCTTGGTGAAGGCCGCACGCGGCACCTTGGTGGCGATAGTGGGGATGCGCGCCTCGTGCCAGCCGATGCCAGTGTTGATGATGGTGGCGCCAGCCGCCTCGATGGCCTTGGCCAGGGTAACGATCTCGTCCCAGGTGCTGCCACCCTCCACGAGGTCGAGCATCGACAGACGGAAGATGATGATGAAGTTCGGGCCTACCGCCTCGCGAACGCGGCGGACGATCTCAACCGCCAGCCGCATGCGGTTCTCGTAGCTGCCACCCCAGCGGTCGGTGCGCTGGTTGGTGTGGGCGGCGAGGAACTGGTTGATGAAGTACCCCTCGGACCCCATGATCTCGACGCCGTCGTATTCGGCCTGCTGGGCCAGCGTCGAGCACGTGACGAAGTCCTGGATCTGCTTCTCGATACCCTCTTCATCCAGCTCATTGGGCTTGAAGGGGTTGATCGGGGCCTGGATGGCCGACGGCGCGACCTGCTTGGGGTTATAGGCGTAGCGGCCGGCATGGAGAATCTGCATGCAGATCTTGCCACCTGCCTCATGCACGGCACGGGTGACAATCCTGTGCTTCTCGGCCTCTTCCACGGTCGTCAGCTTGGCAGCGCCAGCGTAAACGCCACCCTCGGCGTTCGGACCGATACCGCCGGTGACCATCAGGCCCACGCCACCTCGGGCGCGCTCGGCGAAGTAGGCGGCCATGCGCTCGAAGCCGTTGGGTTTCTCTTCCAGCCCGGTGTGCATGGAGCCCATCAGGGTGCGGTTGCGCAGGGTGGTGAAGCCCAGATCAAGGGGGGCGAGCAGATGCGGGTAACGGGCGGCGGTCATGATTCCTCCACAGCAGGCGGTACTAATCACGGAATGCCCCTGACCTCAGAGGGTCGGGATCGGTTGTGGGGCAGACGATAAAGAGCCGCCATCGCCCGCTCAATGATCAGAACTGACAAGTTACTGATCCAAACTGACAGCCACCCTTGGCAATCAGCAGCCTGTCCCCTACCCTGATCGGCATTCCTCCGCCCCGGACATTCCATGCGCAAACTGTTGACGCCCTTGATCGCCGCCATCCTGGTGAGCTGCCTGACCGCCTACGCGGTATGGACCGGTGAGCGGCCTCGCGCCCACTACCTGTCCGATCTACGCGCCAGCCTGGCCAGCGACGCGGGGACCGCCAGCGCACGGGGCAATCTGCTCGCAATTCGGCCCGCGCTCTACCCAAGCGATTACCGCGATCCGGACCTGCTGCGCATGAAGCTGGTCGCAGCCCTCGACCAGGCCCGCGCCCAAGGCCTGCTCAACGACAAGACCGTTGTCGCACTGCCCGACCATATCGGCACTTGGTTGCTGCTGCGGGACGAGAAGCACAACCTCTACCAGGCCCGCACCTTTGCCGAGGGTGGCCGATTGTTGACGCTCAGCCACCCCACTCTGCTCGGCCGCCTGTTCCTCCAGGGCCAGGACCTGGAAGAGGCCCTGTTGCGGGCCAAGGCCCGGCGCATGGCGCGGGACTACCAGAAGCTGTTCAGCCGCCTCGCCAGTGAGTACCGAGTGACCATCCTGGCTGGCTCCATCCTCCTGCCCTCGCCCTACCTCAAAGAAGGCAAGCTGCGCAGCGGCCATGGTGCCCTCTACAACCTGGCGCTGGCCTTCTCCCCGGACGGCCTGCTGCTGGACGAGCCGTTCAGCCAGCCCTGGCCGCAGAGCGCCCGAGGTGAATCGCGCCAAAGCCTGCAAACCAGCAGCGGCGTGATAACCATCACTCGCAGCTGGAGCGAAGGTTATCCGCACAGCCGGGTGACCCTGAGCGACGGTCAGACCACCGCCAGCGAAGTCCTGTTCCTGCGCGGCCGCCTCTGGCCCCTGCACAACTCACCCGCCGGTAGCGAGCTGACTCCCAGCAACACGCGACAAGCCAGCGAGGCGCCGGGCAGCCACTTGCTGAATACCTGGCTGGGGGAGAAATGAAAGCGCAGCGGGTCAAGCTGGGCGACCTCTCCGTGAGTTTCGTCCACGGCATGGCGGCAGCGGTGGAACAGAGCGGCCAATCCCCTGCGGAACTGCTGGAGCGCTTCGGCCTGGATGCCACCCGATTCGCCGAACCTCACGGCCGCCTGTCAATCCCACGCTACATGCGCCTTGGTCACGCTGCCATCCAGCTCAGCGGCAATCCGGCACTGGGACTGAACATGGGCCGCCTGAGCCGCCTCGGCCACTTGGGACTTGCCGGCGTCTGTGCCGGCCAGGCACCGAACCTGCGCGAGGCCGCTCGCGCCCTGACCCGCTTCGAACTGCTCTACGCCAGCAACTACCGTGGCCAGTCGAGCTTCCACGAGGACAGCAAGGGCGCCTGGCTGCGCTTTTATTCCATCAGCCCCTACAACGCCTACAACCGCTTCGTGGTGGATTCGGTACTGGCGGGCTGGCAGAGCTACCTGAGCCAACTGGTTGGCGCCGACATTCGCATAGAGAAGGTGGAAATCGAGTTCCCCGCGCCGGACTACGCCGAGCGCTACGCCGAACATTTCGGTTGCCCGGTGGAGTTCGAGGCCGGCGCCAACCAGTTGCGCCTATCCCAGGACACGCTGGCACAACGTGGCCGAGAACATTGCCCGAGCACCTGGCGACAATTGCTGGATATCTGTGAAGGGGAGCTGCAACAGCTGACGCGCACCCGCAGCCTGCGCGAGCGCATCACCCAACTGCTGGGGCCGCTGCTGCACGGGCGCGAGCCGGACCTGGAAGAAGTGGCAGCGCGCCTGCAGATGCCCAGCTGGACCCTTCGCCGCAAGCTGGCCGAAGAAGGCACCCAGTTTCGCGCCATCCTGAATGAAACCCGCCGCGACCTGGCCATGGCCTACATCCGCGACACCGAACTGGCTTTCGGCGAAATCGCGTACCTGCTCGGCTTCGCCTCGGCAGAAGCCTTCCAACGCGCCTTCAAGCGATGGAGCGGCAGCACGCCGGGCGAGTTCCGCCGCGCCCAGCGCCAAGCGGGCTGATCACATTTCGGTGGCGTCTTCAGCTGGCTCTACCGGGTCTTGCTCGGTCGCGTGGAAATCGAGAATTTCTTCCTGGTAATCGTCCATCGCTAGTTCCTCCCTGGCATCAACAGGGGTATTGGAAACAAAGAACATGCCAAGAATGTAACGATGCCAGGTGACCGAAAAATTAATTCGGGGCAAAGAAAAAGCCCTCAGGCATTGCTACCTGAGGGCTTCTCTATATGGCGCAGCGGACGGGACTCGAACCCGCGACCCCCGGCGTGACAGGCCGGTATTCTAACCGACTGAACTACCGCTGCGTGTCGGTTGGACTTTCGTCCAGTGAAACCTTTGCATCGTCTGGCGACCTGGCCCTGTGGACCTTGCCGCCTCATGCCCGAGTACCTCGAACATGGGGAATATGGCGCAGCGGACGGGACTCGAACCCGCGACCCCCGGCGTGACAGGCCGGTATTCTAACCGACTGAACTACCGCTGCGCGTCGGCCGGACTTTCGTCCGAAATCTCACAAGGAATGGTGGGTGATGACGGGATCGAACCGCCGACCCTCTGCTTGTAAGGCAGATGCTCTCCCGGCTGAGCTAATCACCCATCGCCTTGCGAGGCGCGCAATTTACGCAGAGGCCTCTTCTAAGTCAACACCCTGTATGGAATTTTTCTTCAGTCGGACCTTTCGTCCCCTTCCGCCACCCGTCCGGCGAGCACCCGCTCAGTGCGCGCGCACCAGGTTGGGGCTGGATCAGCTTCCCACCTTCAGAGATACCCGCGCCGTCACCCGACCATCTTCGTTGCGATCCATTGCAGCCTCGCCGATTCGCACGCCCTGCCCTTCCAGTACGCCGAACCAACGCAGCAGGCTGGGAAAAGCCGCCGGCTGCAGGTTTACCTGCACCGTGCCCGGCGCATCGCTATCGATACGCTCAACGGCCAGCCCCTGCTCGGCAGCCGTGGCGGTGACCAGCCCTTGCAGCCGATCCGGTTCCACCTGGCTCTGCGGCTGACTCTGCACCAATCGCGCTTCGGGCGCATGGCGCTGCAGATAGGCATGCAAGCCGCGCTGAGTCTCGAAATACTCACGGGCGCTGACCAGACGGCGCTCTGCCGGTAACCAGAGCAGCAGGTAGAGCAGGACCAGGCCGAGGAACACGCCCAGCCCCAGCAAGGCCATGCGGTCCCTCGCCGGCATGGCGCGCCAGCGTACGCCCAGTGAGGAAGTCTGCCATTGCGCCTGGAGCGGTGCCTTGAACGTGTCGAGCATCTTCATCCCCCTATTACCAGGCGCGCGCTGACGCCGCTCGGGTCGCGACTGGCCGACCCCATCTGTACGGAAAGCCCGCTACCGATCAGCCGCTCGCGCAAGCGTTCCAGGGCATCGAAGCCCGGAGCCTGAACCTGCAGCGCGAGATCACCCCGCGTTTCGCTGAAGTCCAACTGCTGTACCCGAACCTGCGCCCCCTCGGCGATCAATGCCTGGGCCGCCTGACCGAGCAGGGCCAGCAAGCGCCCCTGCCCCGAAGCGGAGGCTTCCGCCAGGTGCTGGTCGAACTGCGCCCGAAGGTTCACCAGCTTGTTGTCCTGGGGAAACAGCTCGCGGTAGAGCGCCTCATTGGCCGCTGCGTAGGTATCGCCCTGACGTTGCAGCTGCCAGGCCTGAATCAGGTTGAAGCTCCACTGCAGCAACAGCCACAGGCCCACCAACCCCAGCAGCGGTTTCCAGCGCGACCAGCGCTGACGCTCTTCCTTCAAGGTGAACTCACCCTGGGCCAGGTCTCTGCCCTTCTGCGCCGCCAACCAACCGTAGGCGTCGCTTGCTTCATGCCATTCATCCACGCCGTCCAGCGTGTTGCGCTCCGCAGGCGCGTAAGCACTGCGCGGTGCCGGGCAGGCGTCCCGCAGGTAAGTCCAATCCTGCTCATCGAAACCGAGCCGGGCGCTGCCTTCGCCACCCAACAACCAACGCTGCTCCAGCCAGAGCAACTGGGTTCCCTGTTCGGGCAACAGGTCAGCGTCGATCTGGATGGCCGCGGGCCTGGGACCGAGCTTGCCGGCCAGTTCCAGCCAGCCTGCCAGCCAGCTGCGGCGCACTGCGAATACCCGGTGCCGGCCATCGGCCAGGGCACCACCGAGGCCGAGGTGGAAGCTCTCCACGTCTTCGGCGAGCAGTTCCTCGACCGCGAACGGCAAGGCCTGACGCAACCAGCGGCCCTTCTGGGTGGGCAGGCGGACCGCGCAGCAGGTCACCGCCTCCACCGGCAAGATCAGCCGCCAGGGCGGCGACACCTCGTCCAACGCCCTGGCGAACGGCAGGCGACGGCCCGTGCCTCCTTGCCAGAGCAGCACCTCCAGTTCGGCGTCCAGCTGATTGCAAGCGGCCACCGGGAGGAAGATGCAAGCCTGTGTCATGACTGCGGCTCCTTGACGGGCGCCGGCGGCAAGCCGCCCTGCCCGAGATCACGAGAGAGAACGCGTACCTTGCCGTCGCTACCGCGCTGCAAGGTACTGACTAGAACCTGGCGGCGACCGGCGAGGCGCACCTCGCTGATCACCTGGAAATACTGGCTGCCGACTGCCAACCCCTGGGCCTCCAGCCCCATACCCGCCAAGGCGGGCTGGCCGAGAAAGGCATCCAGGCTGCGATAGCCGGTGGCACCCCGTGCTGCCATCAGCAGCCCCCCCGCGTCGGCATCCAGATTGTCGGCCAGGGTGGACAGCACCATGGCGCTGGCGGTGTTGACGTTGAGTACGGCATCCGCTGGCAGCACGGTGATGAACGGCAGCAACTTGCGGTAGTCCAGCTCCGTCATGCCTAACACTAGGCGCAACTCGGACACATCGCTCATGGCGTGATTGGCCGCACGGTACGGCGGCTGCAGCAGCAAGTACTGGTTATCTTCCGCGCCGTTGGGACCATAGGGCTCCTGGTCAGGGTCGAGCCAGTCCACCAGGCGCTCGGTGTAAGGCGCCTCGATTCCCAGACGCAGCAGCAGTCGACGGAACTGACGGATACCCTGCTCGCTCAGTTGGCCATCTCGTACCAGGCTGTTGAGATTGAAACGGCCGCTAGGGTCCTCGATGCGCACACTGAGCGAACCGCCATCGTCCAGTTGGAAGGTACTCAAGGGGCGCGCCCAGGCTTCACCCAAATGATCCACCGGCGTACGCGGATCGCCCTGCCGCAGGTCACGCACGAGGATTGCCTCGGCAAGTGCCTCGCCGCCCAGCGCGTACTGGGCCACCTGGCGACTGTGCAGTTCATTGCCGCTGGAACGAATGGACAATTGCGTCCGGGCGATCAGTCCAGCGCAGACCACCGTCGCCACTGCCACGACCAGCAGCACGGTCAGCAGTGCAACGCCCGCCTGCCGCTTCATTGCGCCTGTTCCTCGCCGTCGGCCTGTTGATTACCCTGCGGGGCCTGTTGCTCCCCGTCCGGCTGATTTTCCCCCGCCTGGAGTTGTTGCCGGGGCGGCGTTTCCACCAGGCGCAAGACCCGGCGCAGCTCGCCATAGCGACGGTGCTGCAGAGTCAGCTCCAAGGCGCGCGGCAGGCGATCCAGCCGCTCGTCTTCCGACAGGCCGGCTGGTGGCCAGCTTTCCTGCCAGTCGCCGCTGTCGTCCATGTAGCGCAGCTTCATGGCCGTGACGCCATCCAGGGCGTTCTGCACCTGCGGCAGGCTGTCCTGGGCCTGGTCCAGCACCGTCCAGTAGCGCCGCTCCAGGCGCTCACCGGAAAGCTGCCAACTGACCCGCTGCAGGCGGGACCGCTGAGCGCCCGCTGGGTTGCGCCAGCCGGCGCGGGTCATCTCGAGGCTGTCGTTGTCGCCCTGGTGCTCTCCCAACAGCGCGGCTCGAGGCTCACCATAGGCATCGCGTATCGGTCGCGAGATCACCTGGCGAATGTCGCGCTCGAAGGCCGAAATAGCGCGGACCAGCTCCCGCAGTTGCTGCTCCTGCACGCGGGTCGCCTCGTCACTGTCGATGACCGCGCCGAGCATGCGCCAGCTGCCCATGGCGAGCAGCGCAAAAATGGCGATGGCAATCAAGAGTTCAAGCAGGGTGAAACCCGCCGCACGCTTCATGGTGCGCTCTCCAGGAACCCCACCAGACGCACCGTCGCACGCTCTTCCAGCTTGCCCCCGGCTCCACGGGTCGGGCGCGGCGCCACCCAGAGTGTGACCCGCCGTAACGCCGGGTCGCTGGTGCCCTCGACCTGGCTTTGCCACTGCCAGCGTCGCCCGCCATAGTCCAGCTCGCCCTGGTCACGGCCGTTGCCGGGAGGTACCTGGCGTAACTGAAGCTCAGTCAGGCGGTTGTCGGCGATCCACATCGCCAGGGTCTTGTCTTCCAGGCGGGAGGCAATCTGCAGGCTGCGCGCACTGGCGGTGAGCACGCTGGCGGCGACCACGGCGAAGACAGCGAGGGCCACCAGCACTTCGATCAGGGTGAAGGCCCGACTGGCTCTCATCCTGCGCGCCCCTTGCCACTCAGGCTTTCCACACGCGGCAGGCGGAAGCCATCACTGGAGAGCTGCAGGCGCAGCCCATCTTTGCGCCGCTCGCCCATTTCCAAGCGAAACGGACTGAGTTCGCCGCTGGAAAGAATGATCAGTTGCGGCACGGGCCGCGTCTCCTCGGCCTTCTTCTCTTCCTTGGCCTGCGTGGGTAGCGTGAGAGGTTCGCCCTCCAGCTCGATGCTCAGTTCAGCCCACTCGGGCAATTGTCGGGCGCCATCGGACAACGCCTGCCAACGGTTGCTGGATTCGTCGTAGAAAAACACCTGGTAGCCGTCGCGTTCCACGCGCACGCCATATTCCCGGTTGTCCAGCACGGCCTCGTCGGCAAGCACTCCGATAAGCCCGGCAAGGCGTTCGGCTTCGTTCCTGAGCTCACGAGCGGGGCCGGCGACGCCGGAGCTGATCAGTGCCAGGCCGGCGAGACAGGCGATGACGACCATCACCACCAGCACTTCGATCAGGGTGAACCCCGCGGACGCCAAGGCACCGGGACTCCGGACAGCGCCGCCGTGCCGTCCGCCACTCATCAGTTGTCCCAGTTAGCGATGTCGGCGTCGTTGTCGCTGCCGCCTTCCTTGCCATCGGCGCCCAGGGAATAGAGGTCGTAGGTACCTTTGCTACCGGGAGACAAGTACTGGTACGGGTTGCCCCATGGGTCCACCGGCAGTTTCTTCAGGTAGCCATCCTTGTTCCAGTTCTTCGCTGGCGGATTGCCTGAGGGTCGGCTCACGAGCGCCTCCAGGCCCTGCTGGGTATTGGGGTAGGCGAAGTTGTCCAGCTTGTACATGTCCAGGGCAGCGCCGATGGCCTTGATATCGCCCTTGGCTACCGTGACCTTGGCCTGGTCGGGACGGTTCATCACCTGCGGTACCACCAGCGCGGCAAGGATGCCGAGGATGACCACCACCACCATGATTTCGATGAGCGTAAAGCCCGACTGATTACGGCGCAGATTCACGCGATTACCCCACGAGTTGGTTGAGAGAAAGAATAGGCAGCAGGATGGCGAGCACGATCATCAGCACCACCGCCCCCATGACCACCAGCATGAACGGCTCGAATAGGCCGACCAACAGGGCGATCTGCGCAGCCAGGTCGTTCTCCTGGTTGCGCGCGGTGCGGGCGAGCATCTGATCGAGTTCACCGGAACGTTCGCCGCTTGCGATCATGTGCAACATCATCGGCGGGAACTGCCCGCTACCCTCCAGGGCGCGGGTCAGGCTGCCGCCTTCACGGACCTTCTGCGCCGCCGATACCACGTGCGCACGGATGACCCGGTTGGCTATGACCTCGGCGCCGATGCCGAGGGCTTCCACCAGCGGTACGCCGCTGCGGGTGAGGATCGCCAGGGTGGAGGCGAAGCGCGCGGTGTCGGTGGCGCGCACCAACCGCCCTACCAGCGGTATACGCAATACCACACCGTGCCAGCGCCGGCGGATGTCCGGGTCACGCAAGGCCCAGCGCGCACCGAAGAGCGCAGCGATCAGCACCAGCAGCATCAGCCAGCCCCAGTCCTTGACCAGGTCACTCAGGGCAATCAGGCCACGCGTGAGCAAAGGCAGGGTTTGCCCGGAATCGATGAACACCTTGACTACGTCCGGCACGACGAAGCCCAACAGAAAGGCGACGATCGCCAGCGACGCGCACATCAGGATCACCGGATAGAGCAGCGCCAGCTGGACCTTCTGCCGTGACTGCTGACGCTGTTCGGTGTAATCAGCCAACTGCTCGAGCACCGGCCCCAGATGGCCTGCATGCTCGCCGGCAGCCACAGTGGCGCGATAGAGCTCAGGGAAGGCCGCGGGGAACTCCCGCAGGCTGCTGGCCAGGCTGTGCCCTTCCAACACGCGCGCGCGCACCGCCAGCAACATCGACTGGATGCGCGAACTGCTGGATTGCGCGGCCGCCGCCCGCAGGGCCTCCTCGATGGGCAGGGCCGCCTGCACCAGAGTCGCCAGCTGGCGTGTCAACAGCGCCAGGTCGCGGGCAGACAAGCCCCGCACAAGGCTGAAGCGACCGCGCTCGGCCTGTTCACGAACACGCGTGGCGCGGACTTCCAGCGGAGCCAGCTGGCGCTCACGCAGCAGCTGACGCACCTGACGGGCGCTGTCCGCCTCGAGCACGCCCTTCTGCTGACGGCCCTTGGTGTCGAGGGCGAGGTATTCGAATGCGGCCATGTTCAGGTTCTACTCATTCTTCCTGGGTAACTCGCAGCACTTCTTCCACCGTGGTGACGCCCAGCAGCACCTTGCGCCGGCCATCCTCGCGAATGCCCGGACCGGACAGGCGCGCATGGCGGATCATTTCCTGCTCCGACGCGACGCTGTGAATCAGACTTCGCATGTGGTCGTCGAACACCACCAGCTCGTAAATGCCGGTCCGGCCGCGATAACCCTGCTGGTGGCACTCCGCGCAACCACGGGCGCGATACAGGATGGGAACGCTGTCGGCTGCGACGCCCAGCAACTCGCACTCCGCCGCATCCGCCTGGTAGGCCTCCTTGCAGTGCGGGCAGAGCACCCGCACCAGGCGCTGGGCCAACACACCCTGCAGCGATGAAGACAACAGGAAGGGTTCGACCCCCATGTCAACCAGGCGGGTGATGGCACCAATGGCGCTATTAGTGTGCAGGGTGGAAAGCACAAGGTGGCCGGTCAGGGATGCCTGCACGGCGATTTCGGCGGTTTCCTGGTCGCGGATCTCACCCACCATCACCACGTCCGGGTCCTGGCGCAGGATGGCGCGCAAGCCACGGGCGAACGTCATGTCCACCTTGGGATTGACCTGAGTCTGGCCGATGCCCTCGATGTGGTACTCGATCGGGTCTTCGACTGTCAGGATGTTGCGCGTGCGGTCGTTGAGGGTGACCAGGCTGGCGTAAAGCGTGGTGGTCTTGCCCGAGCCGGTGGGGCCCGTGACCAACAGGATGCCGTGGGGCCTGCGGACAGTGCCTTCCAACAGGTGGCGATCACGCTCGCTCATGCCCAGGTGCTGCAAGGTCAGGCGCCCGGCCTGCTTGTCCAGCAGACGCAGTACCACGCGCTCGCCATTGGCCGACGGTAATGTGGAAACGCGAATGTCCACTTCGCGCCCGGCGACCCGCAGGGAAATGCGGCCATCCTGGGGGATGCGTTTTTCGGCGATATCCAGACGCGCCATGACCTTGATCCGCGAAACCAGCAAGGCCGCCAACTCGCGCTTGGGTTCCAGCACTTCGCGGAGAATACCGTCGACGCGGAAACGCACCACCAGGCGCTTCTCGAAGGTTTCCAGGTGGATATCCGAGGCATTCTCCTTGATTGCCTCACCGAGAATAGCGTTGATCAGGCGGATGATCGGCGCGTCGTCCTCCTGCTCCAGCAGATCCTCGGTTTCCGGAATTTGCTCGGCCAGGGCCGCCAGGTCCAGGCTGCCGCCCAGGTCCTCGGCCAACTGCATGGCTGCGGAAGAATCATGCTGATAGGCCTGCGCCAGAGCCTGCTCGAAGGCCTCGCCGCTAAGCGGCTTGAGCGGCAAGCTGCGGCCGGCGAAGCGACGCGCCTCGGCCAGGGCCACCAGTTCGACGCCGGGACGGTGAGCCAGGCACGGCTCCAGACCATCCAGCAACAGAACGCCGTGGCGCTTGGCGAAACCGAAAGGGAGACGCCGCAGGGGGGCTTCAACGAGTGGTGGATTCATCCGTGGGCGCCTATTTCAGGTGGGTCCAGAAGGAAGTATTGCAGCGCAATCTGACGATTGTGCAGAGCCGCTGCCTGATTCTTATGATGTGTGTGAACAAAACCACCTAAAGCCGTAAAAATTCACAGATATCTTTAGCACAGCGTCTGCGTCTCAACATCATCCAGACGGCCGACCCGGGCACTCGAAGGCGCTGCTATGATCAAGGCAGTTCTGCCAACATAAAAACAGAAGAACTACACAGCATTAGGAGTTCGACCCACTTGCAAGCCTCGGATTCCGCGCATTGGCTGCAACGCCACGCGCCAAGCATTGTCGGCGCGCTTCTGGTTCTGGTCATGGGTGCCAGTTTCGCTTGGCAGACCCGGGAATGGTTGCGTCTGGTCGACACTCCTGCCGACGCGCCCGAGCAACAGGGAACACCTCTTGCCACCAGCCAGCCCCTGCAGAACCTCGAACCGCTGTTCGGCCCCGCGCCGAAACTCCAGCCGAGCGGCCCGCCGCCCACCACGAATCTGCGCCTCACTCTGCTCGGCAGCTTTGTCCACTCCGGGCCGGACAAGTCTATTGCGATCATCCAGTACGAGGGCGGCAAGCCCCGCCGCTACATTGCGGGTGACGAGATCACCAGCGGCGTCAAGGTGCATGCCGTGTATCGCAATAGAGTCGAAATCGAACGCAACGGCCGACTGGAAAGTCTCAGCTTCCCGGAGCCGCGCTCACGCTTCACGCCCGTTGGCGACACCGCCGACGAGCCGTCGGCTGCCGTGATCGACGAACTCAGCGGCCTGCAGGAAGACAACGCCGCCGAGTTGCGCGAGCGCATGGCAAAGTTGCGCCAACAGATGGAAGACCCGGAGAACACCGTGTCCGAGCCTTCCGCCGAACAGCCCCAGGAAAGCGAATGACACGATGACCCCAACCTTCTCGCGCCTCACGCTCGCCCTGATCGCCGCCGGCCTGCTGGCCGCGCCTCTACCCTTGCTCGCCGCCCAGCCACTTGCCGCACCGGGCAGCACTCAGCAACAGCAGCAGGATGGTTGGACCATCAACCTGAAAGACGCGGATATTCGTGAGTTCATCGACCAGATCGCCGACATCACTGGCGAGACCTTCATCGTCGACCCGCGGGTGAAGGGCCAGGTCAGCGTCGTGTCGAAAGCACCGCTGGGGCTCAACGAGGTCTATCAGCTGTTCCTCTCGGTGATGGCCACCCACGGCTTCACAGTCGTCACCCAGGGTGACCAGGCGCGCATCATCCCCAACGCCGAAGCCAAGGCCGAAGCCGGCAGCAGCCGTGCGGGTGCGGAACGCCTGGAAACGCGTGTGATCCAGGTGCAGCACTCGCCAGTGACGGAACTCATTCCACTGATTCGACCGCTGGTCCCCCAGTACGGCCACCTCGCCGCCGTGACCTCGGCCAATGCCCTGATCATCAGCGACCGCGCCGCCAACATAGCCCGTATCGAAGACCTGATGCGCCAGCTCGACCAGAAGGGCGACCGCGACTACACCGTCCTCAACCTCAAGCACGCCTGGGTCATGGACGCCGCCGAGGTACTCAATGCATCCCTGAACCGCGGCCAATCCAAGGGCAGCTCGGGCACTCAGGTGATCGCCGATGCCCGCACCAACCGCCTGATCCTCCTCGGCCCGCCGTCCGCCCGTGCGAAGCTGGCGGCCCTGGCGCAATCCCTCGACACCCCGACTTCACGTTCGGCCAACACCCGGGTAATTCGCCTGCGTCACAACGATGCCAAGAGCCTGGCGGAGACCCTTGGCGAGATTTCCGAAGGTTTGAAGAACGGAGAAGGTGGTGGCGAAGGGACGTCGACAGCCGGCGGCAAGACGCAAAGCATACTGATCCGTGCCGACGAGAGCCTGAACGCCCTGGTGATGCTGGCCGAGCCGGACGTGGTCACCGCCATGGAAGACATCGTCCGCCAACTCGACGTGCCTCGCGCCCAGGTGATGGTAGAAGCGGCCATCGTGGAAATCTCAGGCGACATCACCGAAGCCCTCGGCGTGCAGTGGGCGGTGGACGCACGCGGCAGTACCGGCGGCCTGGGTGGCGTGAACTTCGGCAATACAGGGCTTTCGGTGGGCACCGTGCTTAACGCCATCCAGGACGAGGAGATCCCCGAAGTCCTCCCGGACGGCGCCATCATCGGCATTGGCACCGACAATTTCGCCGCCCTGATCACCGCGCTATCGGCCAACAGCAAGAGCAATCTACTCTCTACGCCCAGCCTGTTGACTCTGGACAATCAGAAGGCCGAGATTCTGGTAGGCCAGAACGTACCCTTCCAGACCGGCACCTTCACCACCGATGCCTCAGGCGCCAACAACCCCTTCACCACCATCGAACGCCAGGATATCGGCGTAACCCTGAAGGTGACCCCGCACATCAACGAAGGCGCCACCCTGCGCTTGGAGATCGAGCAGGAGATCTCTTCCATCGCCCCGACTGCGACCTTGACCGCCCAGGCAGTGGATCTGATCACCAACAAGCGCTCGATCAAGAGCACCATCCTTGCCGAGGACGGCCAGGTGATCGTACTCGGTGGCCTGATCCAGGATGACATCACCCAGACCGACTCGAAGGTCCCGCTTCTGGGCGACATACCCATTCTCGGCCGGCTGTTCCGCTCCACCCGCGACACCCATGTGAAGCGCAACCTGATGGTTTTCCTGCGGCCCACGGTAGTACGCGACCGCGCTGGCATCGCCGCGCTGTCCGGGAAGAAGTACAACGACATTCGCATCGTCGGCGGCGACGACAAGGAAGGCCGCCCGGCCATCCTGCCGCGCAAGCCGGTGGAACTGTTCGACGGCCAACAGGTGCCTGCTATCGACGTGCGCAAGCCTTGAGTTTCAGGAGGGCCGTCACACGGCCCTCCCCCCTCTAAACTCGCCCGCTGCGCTGTCATTCCGGCAAGGATGGCACTCCCACCGCCAACGATTTTTGCCCCCAACGAAAAGGGCGGCCCACCTTCCGGTGCAGCCGCCCTGCCCTCCCCGACTGGCGCTCAGTCGAGGAAGTTCATCATGCAAGGTCCGACAGTAGCCAAGCCCGATGCCATGCGGTGCCCCTTACCCAGGGCGACCTTGCCGTTGCTCGCGACGGTCACCTGCAGGGGCCAGTCGATCACAGCGCGGCGAGCCCGCGTTCCAGATCAGCCTTGAGGTCGGTCACATCTTCCAGGCCAATGGCGAGGCGGACCAGGCTGTCGCTGATGCCGGCGTTAGCACGTTCTTGCGGCGACAGGCGGCCGTGGGAGGTCGTAGCCGGATGGGCAATGGTGGTTTTGGTGTCACCCAGGTTGGTGGTGATGGAGATCATCCGGGTGGCGTCGATGAAGCGCCAGGCGGCCTCTTTTCCACCCTTGACCTCGAAGCTGACCACAGCACCGAAGCCTTTTTGCTGACGCTTGGCCAGCTCGTGCTGCGGATGGCTTTCCAGGCCCGCGTAGTAGACGCGCTCGACGCCAGGCTGTTGTTCCAGCCACTTGGCAATGTCGAGGGCGCTGGCGCAATGGGCCTGCATGCGCACACGCAGAGTCTCCAGGCCTTTGATCATCACCCAGGCGTTGAACGGGCTGAGGGTCGGACCGGCAGTGCGCAGGAACCCCACAACTTCCTTCATGTGCTCGGCACGACCGGCAACTACGCCCCCCATGGTTCGGCCCTGGCCGTCGATGTACTTGGTGGCCGAATGCATGACGATGTCGGCGCTCAGTTTCAGCGGCTGTTGCAGCGCCGGAGTGCAGAAGCAGTTGTCCACCACCAGCAACGCCCCCTTGGCATGGGCAATCTCGGCGAGCGCGGAGATGTCCACCAGTTCGGCCAGGGGGTTGGACGGGGATTCGACGAACAGCAGTTTGGTGTTCGACTTGATCGCAGCTTCCCAGCCAGCCAGGTCGGACAGCGCCGGATAGTCGACTTCGATGCCGAAGCGCTTCAGGTATTTCTCGAACAGGCTGATGGTCGAGCCAAACACGCTACGGGAAACCAGCACGTGGTCACCGCTGCTGCACAGGCTCATGGCGATGGCGAGGATCGCCGACATGCCGGAGGCGGTAGCCACGGCCTGCTCGGCGCCTTCGAGGGCGGCGATGCGCTCCTCGAAGGTCCGCACGGTCGGGTTGGTGTAGCGCGAATAGACGTTGCCCGGCACTTCGCCGGCGAAGCGCGCGGCGGCGTCGGCGGCGGTGCGAAACACGTAGCTGGAGGTCAGGAACATGGCCTCGCCGTGCTCACCTTCCGGTGTGCGGCGCTGGCCAGCACGAACGGCCAGGGTTTCGAAAGCTGCGCCTTCCAGGTCACTGTCCAGCCTTCCGGCTTCCCATTCTTGCGTCATGTCACTCAACCTCGAGTTCGCCGCTATCCGTGGCTCAGTTGTTGTACAGATCGATGATGGCGCTGACCGCGTGGGCCTTCGCCTTGGACGCGTCGTTGCGCGCCTGCTCGATCTTGTTCAGGTAATGCTCGTCGACATCACCCGTGATGTACTTGCCGTCGAACACCGCGCAGTCGAAGTGGTCGATCTTCACCTTGCCACCGCCAACAGCGTCGATCAGGTCCGGCAGGTCCTGGTAGACCAGCCAATCGGCGCCAATCAGCTCAGCCACTTCCTCGGTGGACCGGTTGTGGGCGATCAGCTCGTGCGCACTGGGCATGTCGATGCCATAGACATTCGGGTAGCGCACCGCCGGGGCCGCCGAGCAGAAATAGACGTTCTTGGCGCCGGCTTCGCGGGCCATCTGAATAATCTGCTTGCAAGTGGTGCCGCGCACGATGGAGTCGTCCACCAGCATTACGTTTTTGCCGCGAAATTCCAGTTCGATGGCATTGAGCTTCTGGCGCACGGATTTCTTGCGCGCAGCCTGGCCCGGCATGATGAAGGTACGGCCGATGTAGCGGTTCTTCACGAAGCCTTCACGGAACTTCACGCCCAGGTGGTTGGCGAGTTCCAGGGCCGCGGTGCGGCTGGTGTCCGGGATCGGGATCACCACGTCGATGTCGTGGTCGGGGCGCTCGCGCTGGATCTTCTCGGCCAGCTTCTCACCCATACGCAGTCGCGCCTTGTAGACGGAGATACCGTCCATGATCGAGTCCGGGCGCGCCAGGTAAACGTGCTCGAAAATGCAGGGAGCGTATTGCGGGTCGGCAGCGCACTGACGGGTGAACAGCTTGCCTTCTTCGGTGATGTAAACCGCTTCGCCCGGCGCCAGGTCACGAATCAGGGTGAAACCCAGTACGTCCAGGGCAACGCTCTCGGAGGCGATCATGTACTCGACACCTTCGTCGGTATGACGCTGGCCGAACACGATCGGGCGGATGGCATGGGGATCACGGAAGCCGACGATGCCGTAGCCGGTGATCATGGCCACCACGGCATAACCGCCCTTGCAGCGCTGGTGCACACCGGAGACTGCAGCGAACACATCTTCTTCGGTGGGCTGCAGCTTGCCGCGGTGAGCCAGCTCATGGGCGAACACGTTGAGCAGCACTTCCGAGTCGGAATTGGTGTTCACGTGGCGCAGATCGGACTCGTAGATCTCCTTGGCCAGTTGCTCGACGTTGGTCAGGTTGCCGTTGTGCGCCAGGGTAATGCCGTAAGGCGAGTTGACGTAGAACGGCTGCGCCTCGGCGGAGCTGGAGGAGCCGGCGGTGGGATAGCGCACATGGCCGATACCCATGCTGCCCACCAGGCGCTGCATATGGCGCTGCTGGAAGACATCACGAACCAGGCCGTTGTCCTTGCGCAGAAAGAGCCGGCCGTCGTGGCTGGTCACAATACCGGCAGCGTCCTGGCCGCGATGCTGAAGTACGGTAAGCGCGTCATACAGCGCCTGATTGACGTTCGACTTACCGACGATACCGACGATGCCACACATGTGACGCAACCCCTGCTAGTAGTTCAGGCTAATCAATAGCCCGTCCAGGCCGTTTGGGCGCGGGCGGGCATGCTTCCGGGTGCGACGAATCAGCTGGGTGAGCTGATTCCGCTCGCGAGCCACTGACTGGTGAAGCCCAGAATGAGGTTCTTCGACCAATCGGCAACCATTAGAAAATGCGGCAACAGCGTGGATTGCTGCCACCAGGGATCCTGCTGCACCGGTGCCAGACTGAGCAGGCCGACCAGCAGCACCACCAGCAACGCGCCACGAGCGGCGCCGAAGGCCATGCCCAGAACGCGATCGGTGCCGTCCATACCGGTAACCCTGACCAACTCGCCGATCAGGAAATTGATCAAGGCGCCCACCAGTAAGGTGGCGACGAAGAGAATGGCGCATGCGGCGATGATGCGCGCCGATGGCATTTCAATGAATTCTGTGAGGTGCAGCGACAGGGCGCCGCCGAACGTCCAGGCGACTACGCCTGCGACAATCCATGTGAGCAGTGAGAGAGCCTCCTTGACGAAGCCCCGACTCAAACTGACCAGACTGGAAACGGCGATGATGGCGATGATCGTCCAATCGACCCAGGTAAATGCCACAGTGCAGCCCACAAACTGAAAAGGCGCTGCATTTTAGCAGAGCCCTTCAGCTCCGGTAACCCGCGGATCAGAAAGGGCTTAATTATCCTGCTCTATCAGCCTTTTTCAGGCTGGAAACGGACGATGAATCCATTTAATTTCTGCTGACGGGCGAGCTGGTCACGCAGGCGATTGGCCTCGGCACGCTCGATCACCGGCCCGACGAAGACCCGATTCATGCCTTCGACGCTGCGGATATAGGCGTTGTAGCCCTGAGTACGCAGGTTCTTCTGCAAATTTTCAGCACTGCTACGACTCGACAGGCTGGCGAGCTGGATCGACCAACTTACCGGCAGGCCGTTGACGTCAAGACGCTTCTCTTCGGTCTTGACCTGGGCCACCGGCGGCGCCGGGCTTGGTGCTGGCGTCTTTGCCTGCGCTTGTGGCTGCGCGGGCGCGGGAACCGGGACGGCGGGGGCAGCAGGCGGAGCGGGCGCTGCCGGGGCAGCATCCTGAGCCGCTGACACATCCGAGGCCAGCGCATCGCCAGTTGGCTCCAGCGGCGGGACCGGCTCCTGGGGCAGAGCCTGGGGCTCGGGCACCTGAACCTGCTCCAACTCCACCGGCGGCATGTCCGGCGCCTTGGGCATGGGCGGCGCCTCGACCACGACCTGACGCAGCTCATCCTCACGACTGAACAACATGGGCAGGAAGATCACCGCCAGCGCCACCAGCACCAATGCGCCGACGATACGTTGCTTGAGTCCCTTGTCCAATACAGCCATTTTCCCTAGTCCCCCGTTGCGAGGCTTTCCAGCCAGCTCAGAGCCTCAGCCACGCTGTAAAACGATCCAAACACCAGAATCTCGTCACCCAGTGTCGCCTGCTCACACTGCGATTCAAGTGCTGCGGCGATATTTTCGTGGACACTGACGCTTGCGTGAAGGTTCGTCAATGCCGCCTGCAGCTCGGAAGCCGGACGACTGCGCGGCGTCGGCAATGGCGCCACCGCCCAATGGGTCAAGCGCGCCACCAGAGGGCTGATGACGCCAGGGAGATCCTTGTCGGCAAGGAGCCCAAACACCGCCAGTCGACGGCCGGCGACGGGGTCCGCGGCCAGGCGTGCAGAGAGATACTCGGCCGCATGAGGGTTATGGCCGACATCCAGCAACAGGGAAATCCGCTTGCCGTCCCAGTCGACATAGCGGCGATCCAGACGTCCAGTGACCTTGGTGCCCAACAGCGCAGCTTGCAGGACTTCCGGCTGCCAAGGCATACCCAGCAGTGCATAGGCCTGGAGCGCCAGGGCAGCGTTCTCCATGGGCAGATCGAGCAAAGGAAGGTCGTGCAGTTCCAGCACCTGACCAGACGCGCACGCGCCCCGCCAATGCCAGCCCGCCTCGCCAATTGCCAGATCGAAGTCACGCCCCCGCAGGAACAGCGGCGCGGGTAGCGCATTTGCCTGCTCCAGCAGCGGCTGCGGCGGGTTCAGGTCGCCGCAGAGGGCCGGTTTGCCGGCACGGAAGATACCCGCTTTCTCGAAGGCCACGCTCTCCCGGGTGTCGCCGAGCCAATCGGCGTGATCCAGGCCAATACTGGTTACCAGCGCCAGGTCAGCATCCACCAGATTGACGGCATCCAGGCGCCCGCCCAGGCCAACCTCCAGCACTACGGCGTCCAGGCCCGCATGCTGGAACAGCCAGAAGGCTGCCAGGGTACCCATCTCGAAATAGGTGAGGGAAATATCGCCACGCACCGCTTCGACAGCGGCGAAGGCATCGCAGAGCGCCTGGTCAGAAGCCTCCTGACCGTTCAGCAGCACTCGCTCGTTGTAGCGCAGCAGGTGCGGCGAACTGTATACGCCGACCTTCAGCCCCTGGGCGCGCAGCAACGCGGCCAGGAACGCGCAGGTGGAACCCTTGCCGTTGGTGCCGGTGACCGTAACCACCTTGGGCGCCAACCGGCTCAGACCGAGCCGTTTGGCAACTTCACGACTGCGCTCCAACCCCATATCAATTGCGGTGGGGTGAAGCTGCTCAAGATACGAAAGCCAGTCGGCAAGGGTTCTCTGGGTCATGCGATAGCCGGGGAAGGCAGGCGCTGCATCTGCGCCAGCAGCCGACCAAGGCGCTCTCGCAGTTCCGCGCGGGGAATGATCATGTCAATGGCACCGTGCTCCAGCAGGAACTCGCTGCGCTGGAAGCCTTCCGGCAGCTTCTCGCGCACGGTTTGCTCGATCACACGAGGACCGGCGAAGCCGATCAGGGCGCGCGGCTCACCGACGATTACATCGCCGAGCATTGCCAGGCTGGCAGAAACACCGCCGTAGACCGGGTCGGTCAGCACGGAAATAAAGGGAATACCCTCTTCGCGCAGACGGGCCAGGGCCGCAGACGTCTTGGCCATTTGCATCAGGGAGATCAGGGCTTCCTGCATACGGGCGCCGCCGGAGGCGGAGAAACAGACTAGCGGGCAGCGCTGCTCCAGGGCAACGTTTGCGGCACGCACGAAGCGCTCGCCGACAATGGCTCCCATAGAGCCGCCCATGAAAGAGAACTCGAAGGCGCAGGCCACGATCGGCATTTTGTGCAGGGTGCCGCGCATGGAGATGAGCGCATCCTTCTCACCAGTGTCCTTCTGCGCGGACACCAGGCGGTCTTTGTACTTCTTGCTGTCACGGAACTTGAGGCGGTCCACCGGCTCCAGATCGGCGCCGATTTCTTCGCGGCCTTCCGGATCAAGGAAGATATCCAGGCGGGCGCGCGCACCAATGCGCATGTGGTGGTTGCATTTCGGGCAGACGTCCAGCGTCTTTTCCAGTTCGGGCTTGTAAAGCACCGCGTCGCACGACGGGCACTTGTGCCAGAGGCCTTCCGGGACCGAGCTCTTCTTCACCTCGGAACGCATGATCGAAGGGATCAGTTTGTCTACCAGCCAGTTGCTCATGCTCTAGTTCTCCACAGCTTTCAGGCCCGAACACGCGCTAGCGGTTCATAGCCCCGCGCATGCCCTTGAGCGAATTCATGGTTGCGACCCCGGCGCGCATGATGTGCCCGGGTATCACCCTGGCGATGGCCTTGCCACCGCTCTCGTAAAAAACAGGCCCGATCGACGCGGCCTTGCCACGCGACCCGACAGACTTCTCCTGCCTGGGCAACTCGCTTATGGACGGCAGCGAAACGCCGTCCGTCACATATGCAGAAGACGCGCCAGCGGGCGAGTACGCGAAAGTTTCCACAATGTGCATTTCAGGCTCGTGCCTGCTGGATGAAGGCTTGAATCTTCGCGGCGTCCTTGATGCCCTTGCCGGCCTCGACGCCACCACTCACATCAACGGCATACGGACGCACCTGACGCACCGCCTCACCGACGTTCTCAGGGGTCAGGCCGCCCGCGAGGATCAGAGGCTTTGCCGCATCCTGGGGCACCAGGCCCCAGTCGAAGGCTTCACCGGTGCCACCGGGAGTCCCTTGTACAAATGTGTCGAGAAGGATGCCGGACGCCTCGGGATAGGAGGAGATGGCCGCGGCGATGTCGTCACCCGGCTTGACTCTTAGCGCCTTTATGTAGGGTCGGCCGTAACCTGCACAGGCCTCGGGACTTTCATCGCCATGGAACTGCAGCAGGTCCAGCGGGACCTCGGCCAGCACCTGCGTCAACTCCGCCCGCGGCATGTCGACGAAGAGCCCGACAGTGGTCACGAAAGGCGGCAGCGCAGCGACAATGGCTCTGGCCTGGGCCGGAGTCACCGCTCGCGGGCTCTTCGCGTAGAACACAAAACCTATGGCATCGGCCCCGGCGGCGACGGCAGCCAGGGCGTCCTCGACTCGAGTAATACCGCAGATTTTGATGCGAACGGCTGACAAGATGCAGGCACCTGAAGACTAAAGACCGAGGATGTTAGCAAAGGCCAGACGCAGCGTCAGCCCACCGTTTCCGGCAGACCGGAAAGAAAGTGCGGGCCCAGGTAACGCTGAGGAAGCTCGAACTCTTCCGGGTATTCGACCTGCACCAGATAGAGCCCATAGGGATGCGCAGTTACACCCCCCTCGCGTCGAATGCGGCCTTCCAGCACCTGTCTGGCCCACTCAACAGGCCGTTCACCGGCACCAATGGTCATCAGCACTCCGGAGATGTTGCGCACCATGTGGTGAAGGAATGCGCTGGCACGGATATCCAGCACGATCAGGCGGCCATGCTCGATCAGTTCCAGGTGATGCACGGTCTTGATGGGCGACTTCGCCTGACACTGCCTAGCACGGAAGGCGCTGAAATCATGGGTCCCGACGAGGCAACGGGCCGCCTCGCGCATCCGCTCGAAATCCAGCGGGCGATGATTCCAAGTCACTTCCTCGGCCAGGTGAGCCGGACGAATCGGGTCGTTGTAGATCACATAGCGATAACGCCGAGCCATCGCACTGAAGCGGGCATCGAAAGTCCTGGGCATTTCCTTGGCCCAGGTGACACTGATGTCGCTGGGCAAATTCATGTTCGCACCCATGACCCAGGCATGCATCGAACGCACCACTGGCGTATCGAAGTGCACTACCTGGCCGCTGGCATGCACCATGGCATCGGTTCGGCCGGCACATGACAGCGTCACAGGCGCTCCGCCTGCTACCCGGCTCAGTGCCGTTTCGAGGGACTCCTGGATCGAAGGCACGCCGGCGCGCTGGCGTTGGAAGCCACGGTAGCGGGAGCCTTTGTACTCAACACCGAGGGCGATTCTGTAAATGCCAGCGGCAGCCGAAGTGGCTGCCGCTGCGGGTACTGCTTGAGTCATCTATCAGCTGAGACGTGCGATCAGTTCGCGCGCTTCCTGTTGCTGGGTGTCATTCCCCTCGGACATTACCTCGTCGAGGATGTCGCGAGCACCTTCGGTGTCACCCATGTCGATATAGGCGCGAGCCAGGTCCAGTTTGGTCGCAGTTTCGTCGGTACCGGAGAGGAAGTCGAAATCGTCTTCCGATTCCAGACCCAGGGTCGATACTTCGTCTTCCAGCACGGCAACCGGCTCGGGCTCTGGCGCCCGCTGCAGGCTGTCGGAGAGCTGATCCAGCTCGGCAGTCACTTCGTCCAGCTGAGCAGCGAAGCTGTCGTTGTCCGCCAGCGGTTCGACAGTCGGCTCTTCGGGCAGGGAGAGGTCGAAGTCTGCCGGCAGGTCAAGCAGGCCAGCGGTCGCTTCTTCCGCAGGCGAAACAGACTCTTTAGCGGCCAGGGGCGCATCGAGGTCGCCGTCCAGGCTGAGCAGGAACTCATCCTCATCGGCGCTCTTCGGCTGAGCCGCGGGCTCCAGATCGAGGCTGAAATCAGCCAGGTCATCGCTGAGCTCCAGGCTCTCGTCGCCGGTCAGCAGTTCGTCGCTGCCGTCGATATCAAGATCGAAATCCAGGTCGCTCTCGACCTTGGCCGGCGTAGCCGGAGCGTCGAACTCCAGATCGTCCAGGCTCAACTCATTGGTCGGGGCGGCGGCCGGCTGAATGCTGGCCGGCTTCTCGTCCGCGAGGTCGAGATCCAGATCGGAGCCCAGGTCATCCAGGCTCAGGTCAAATGCGTCATCCAGATCGCCACCAACGGCTGCCGGGGCAGTCGCCGGGTCGTCATCCAGGGTCAGGTCATCGAGGCTGAAGCTGTCGAGATCATCAGCGGTAGCCAGACCCGCGGCTGCGGTCGCGGCAACAGCGGCGACTGCCATAGCCGGGTACTTGCCTTTCAGTTGCTCGATCTCGCCGCCTGCCCCGCCGATTTCGCGGAGCTCACTTTCCTGGCGCGCGAAGCCTTCGCGATCACCCAGCTCGGCATAGACCTCCATCAGTTTCAGACGGAGATCGCTGCGCTGAGGCTCGTCGTTGATGGCATTCTGCAGCAGTTCGGCAGCCTGGTTGAAGCGGCCATAGGCGATATAGATGTCGGCTTCGCTGATCACATCGCCGGTCTGCGCGGTGACACGCTCTTGCGCCTTGACCGGAGCCGCTTCCGGCACATCAGCAACAGCGGAGTCCAGCTCAGGGCTGTCGAACGCGGCGAAGCTGTCATCTTTCAGATCGAGATCGCTGCCAAAGCTGTTCTCATCGTCCTGCGCGGCGAGACCGTTCTGCAACTCGGCCTCTTTGAGTGCGTTGCGGCGCGACAGCACCATCAGCAGCACCAGCAGGGCTACGAGGGCGCTACCGCCAGCCAGCAGAAGAAGCATGGGATTTGCCAGCACGTCATCGATGATGCTGGACTGCGGCGGCTCGACCACCGGCGCGGCCGGGGCGGTCTGTACCGGCTTGACCGGAGCGGCGGGTTTGGCGGGCTCTGCCGGCTTGGCCGGCTGCGTGGCGGCCGGCGCCGCGGGCTGGGCAGGAGCGGCCGGCGGGGCCTGGACAGGGGCGGCAGGTTGAGTAGCGGCCGGAGCAGGCACAGCAGCGCCAGGTGCCGCGGGAGTAGCAGGTGCTGCGGCAGCCGGGGCAGGTGCAGGTGCAGGTGCAGCCGGTTGGGCAGGCGCAGCTGCAGCCGGAGCCGGTTGGGCAGGCACAGTTGCGGGTTTGGCCGGCTGAGCCGGAGCAGCGGCTACCGGAGTGGCTGGCGCCTGCTTGCCTTGGCCTGCCATATCAGCCTGCAGCTTGGCAAGCTGGTCGTCCTTGAGCTGGATCAGGCGCTGCAGCTTATCCATCTGGCTCTGCAGATCGGTCATGCGCCCCTTGAGTTCTTCGTTCTCGCGACGGGTCGAGTCCAGGCTTTCCTGAGTCACGGCCAGCTTGTCGCTGAGCGCCTTGCTTTCTCCATTGACCCCCTTGTCGCTACCACTGGAGGCCTTGCCGCTGGCAGCCGACACCAATCGCAGATTGTCCTGGGTATCAACCTTCTCGGGAGCGGCACCGGCGTTACTGCGCTTGGTGGCGTCAAGTTGGCGCTTACCCTCCCCTGCCAGGCTACGACCCTCACGCCAGGCGGTGTTCTGCGCCTGGACCTGGGCGATGGCCTCGGCCTGAGTGCGACTGGCGATCTGCTTCTCATCGGGCAAACGCAGCACCTGGCCACTCTTCAGCCGATTGATGTTGCCATCGACGAAGGCATCCGGGTTCAAGTCCTGGATAGCCAGCATGGCCTGATGCACCGATCCACTGGCGCGGCTGCGCTCGGCAATTTCCCAGAGGGTGTCACGAGACGTGGTGCGGTACTGGTCAGTTGGCGCCTTGGGAGCCGGGGCCGGAGTCGGGGTCGGTGCACTTGGGCGAGGCGCAGCGGCAGCCGCCGGAGCGGTGCGAACCGGCGCAGGTGTCGGGGCGACAACAGGACGCGGCGCCGGAGCCGGCGCGGCTGCGGGAATCTTCGGCGCAGCAGCGGCGGCGGCCTGGGGCGAATAAAGCGGCGGATCGAGGAGCAGCGTGTATTCACGCAGCAGACGGCCATTGGGCCAGAGCACCTCGACCAGGAAATTCAGATAGGGTTCGCGGACCGGCTTGCTGGAAGTCACCCGGATAACGCTGCGGCCGTTAGGCTTGATCACCGGGGTGAACTTGAGGTCCTGCAGGAAATACTGGCGATCGACGCCTGCCTTGGAGAATTCCTCGGCTGCCGCCAAATTCGGCTTGACTTCGGCCGAGGCCAGGTCACGCACCTCAAGCAGCTCGATCTCCGCATCCAGGGGCTGGTTCAAGGAAGAGCGCAGGGTAACTTCCCCGAGCCCGAGGGCGTTGGCGACACCCGAAGTCAGCGCGGATGCAGCCGCGATTGCCAGCACAAGTTTGCGAACCCGAACCATAGAGTGATTCCCTTGTTTTATCTTTTTTCCCGCCGAGCGAGAGGAGGGTCTTAAGTCGCTGCCTGCGCACGCCGAAACGGCGGCTCCCCATCAACGATAAGGCCAAGCCAGTATTGTCAAGCTAGAATAATTCTACAAATTTTCAGGTAAGTATCTTTGACAGATAGTGTTTTATCAACAACTCGGCCGACTGCACAGCATTGAGCGCAGCGCCTTTTCTTGCATTATCTGAAGCAATCCACAAATTGAGTTCGCAAGGGTCATCCACCCCACCACGAACCCGTCCTACATATACCGAATCCTGCCCTACTGCGTCGCCGACAGCGGTCGGATAGTCGCCCTCTTCTTCCACCAATTCGACACCCGGCGCCTGACCCAGACGTTCACGCACAGCAGTCAGATCCAGTTGCTGCTCGGCCACCACTGAGACAGCCAGGCTGTCACCAAAGAAGACCGGGGCCAATGCGCATGTAGCGGCGACACGCAGGCCAGGTTCGCCGAGCAATTGCTTGATCTCACTGACCAGGCGCCGCTCCAGGGCGATGTGTCCCTGGGCATCCGGCGCACCGGCCTGGGCCAGGATATTGAAGGCGATCTGGCGATCAAAGAAGCGCGGCTCCAGCGGACGCGCATTCAGCAGCTCCGCGGTCTGGCGAGCCAGTTCAGTGACGCCTTCGCGACCGCGACTGGAAACGGCAAGACTCGCCATCACGCTGAGGCGCTGTGGCTTTAGCAAGTCCTTGAGCGGCGCCAACACACACGCCAAGGCAACCGCCGAGGCACTGGGACTGGTCAGTTGGTAAGGCGCAGACAGCCCGGCGAGCAGTTCCGGATTGGCTTCCGGCACCAGGCTTGGGGCTTCCTGGGGGTCAAGGGCGCCGGACAGATCGATCAGCGAGCAGCCTACGGCGCGCGCACGCGGAACAAAACTGCGGGTCACCGCCTCGCCAGCGGCAAAGAACGCCAGACGGACTTGGGAAAAATCAAAATCGGCGACGTCGCGCACCCGCAAATTGCGCCCCTTGAACGGCACGGAGGCGCCGGCGGATTCGCCGCTGGCAAGCAGATGGAGGTTGCCGACCGGGAATTCCCGCTCCTCAAGGAGCTGGACGAGGGTTTCGCCAACGGTGCCGGTGGCGCCAATGACGGCGATGTCGAGGAACTGGCTCATGGGGAACTACTTATGGCGATGCGGGGAGCGGCACTGTAACTGCCACCCCGCATGCAAGCAATCGAGGGACTGGGGTTACCGACGAGCCTCATCGGCACCCCAGGAGACCATCAACGCTCCAGCAGGATACGCAGCATCCGGCGCAGCGGCTCGGCGGCACCCCAGAGCAGCTGGTCACCGACGGTGAAGGCACCGAGGTACTGCGAGCCCATGTTGAGCTTGCGCAGACGGCCGACCGGGACGCTGAGGGTGCCGGTCACGGCAGTCGGGGTCAGCTCGCGCATGCTGATTTCACGCTGGTTCGGCACGAGCTTCACCCAGGGGTTGTGCTGGCTGATCATGCCTTCGATGTCCGCGATCGGCACATCTTTGTTCAGCTTGATGGTCAGCGCCTGGCTGTGGCAGCGCATGGCGCCGATACGCACGCAGATGCCATCGACCGGGATCGGGCTCTTGAAGCGACCGAGGATCTTGTTGGTCTCGGCCTGGCCCTTCCACTCTTCGCGGCTCTGGCCGTTAGGCAGTTCCTTGTCGATCCAAGGGATCAGGCTACCAGCCAGGGGTACGCCGAAATTCTCGGTGGGGAACTCTTCACCGCGCATGGCTTCAGCCACCTTGCGATCGATGTCGAGGATTGCACTGGCCGGGTTGGCCAGCTCATCGGCCACTGCCGCATGGGTTGCGCCCATCTGCTTGATCAGCTCGCGCATGTTCTGCGCGCCGGCACCGGAGGCCGCCTGATAGGTCATGGCACTCATCCACTCGACCAGACCGGCTTCGAACAGGCCGCCCAGCGCCATCAGCATCAGGCTGACGGTGCAGTTGCCGCCGATGTAGTTCTTGGTACCGGCGTCCAGCTGCTGGTCGATGACGCGGCGGTTTACCGGGTCGAGCACGATCACAGCATCATCCTGCATGCGCAGGCTGGAGGCAGCGTCGATCCAGTAGCCTTGCCAACCGGCTTCGCGCAGCTTGGGGAATACCTCGTTGGTGTAGTCGCCGCCTTGGCAGGTCAGAATCACATCGAGGCTCTTCAGCTCGTCAATGCTATAGGCGTCCTTCAGCGGGGCAATATCCTTGCCGACCGCAGGACCCTGGCCACCGACGTTGGAAGTGGTGAAGAACACCGGCTCGATCAGGTCGAAATCCCGCTCTTCCAGCATTCGCTGCATGAGCACGGAACCCACCATGCCGCGCCAACCGATCAGACCTACACGCTTCATGACAACTACACCTTTCTTGAAAAAGTGGGCCGCTGACTTTCCAGCGGGCCCGACAGATTACAGATTCCGCAGTGCTGCGACCACAGCATCGCCCATTTCGCGGGTACCGACCTTGGTCGCACCAGCGGAATAGATATCGCCAGTCCGCAGGCCCTGATCCAGCACGAGGCTGACGGCCTTCTCGATGGCGTCAGCGGCAGCGGTCTGGTTGAAGCTGTAGCGGAGCATCATCGATACGGAAAGTATGGTCGCCAACGGGTTGGCGATGCCCTGGCCGGCGATGTCCGGTGCGGAGCCGTGGCAGGGTTCGTACATACCCTTGTTGTTCGAATCCAGCGAGGCCGAAGGCAGCATGCCGATGGAACCAGTGAGCATGGAAGCCTCATCCGACAGGATGTCGCCGAACATGTTGTCGGTCACCATCACATCGAATTGCTTGGGCGCACGCACCAACTGCATGGCGGCGTTATCGACGTACATGTGGCTGAGTTCGACGTCCGGGTAGTCCTTGGCCACTTCTTCGACCACTTCGCGCCACAACTGGCTGGAAGCCAGGACGTTGGCCTTGTCCACCGAGCACAGCTTCTTGTCGCGCACGCGAGCCATGTCGAAGCCGACACGGGCGATGCGGCGAATTTCGCTCTCGCTGTACGGCAGGGTGTCGTAGGCCTGACGCTCGCCATTTTCGAGCACGCGCTGCTCGCGTGGCTGACCGAAATAGATGCCGCCGGTCAGCTCACGGACGATGAGGATATCCAGGCCGGCAACCACTTCCGGCTTGAGACTGGAAGCCTCGGCCAGTTGCGGATATAGGATGGCCGGACGCAGGTTGGCGAACAGGCCCAGTTGCGAACGGATCTTCAGCAGACCGCGCTCCGGACGAATATCGCGCTCGATCTTGTCCCATTTCGGGCCGCCCACGGCGCCCAGCAGAACGGCGTCAGCTTTGCGCGCACGCTCCAGGGTCTCATCGGCCAGGGGCACGCCGTGTTTATCGATGGCAGCGCCACCGATGACGTCTTCAGTCAGCTCAAAGCCCAGCTGGAACTTGTCATTGGCAACTTCCAGCACCTTGACCGCTTCGGCCATGATCTCCGGGCCGATACCGTCGCCGGGGAGAATCAGAATCTGCTTGCTCATGCTTTCCTCTCGTTAGGCGCTCTCCGCGCCATGCAATTCGTTCTAGCGTTCGGCCCAGAGCACCAGGACATCCGTGCTGAAGGAGCCGTCAGCGGCAATCTCGAAATATTCGCGAACTTCATCACCCACCGCTTTCTGCAGCGCCAGGATCGCCTCGCGGAACACTACCGGCGTGCGCATGCGCTCGACCCAGGAAGTGAATTCCAGTCGCAGGCGCTGGCGTGCATGACTGCGCGTGGACAGACCGGCCTCGGACACCTGACGCAGCCACTCGGCGGGCGAGTAGTTGCGCACATGGCTGGTGTCGCGAAGCACTTCCACCGTCTGCAGATGGGTATCCAGCAGCGGACGCCCCGGCGATGCCACATCGATGAAGGCAGCCACGCCGCCCGGCTTCAGAACCCGACGCACCTCGCGTAGGGCTACGCCCAGGTCGCTCCAGTGATGAGCCGAATAACGGCTGAAGACGAAATCGAAGCTGGCATCGGCAAATGGCAGCGCTTCGGCCGCCCCTTGCTGGGTCACCACATTTCCGAGCCCGCGCTGCGCAGCGGCAGTCGCCACCACATCGAGCATCTGCGTGGAAATGTCATACGCAACGACTTCACCGACCAGCGGCGCCACATGAAAGGCCACATGGCCAGCACCACAGCCGAGATCGAGGACACGCGCACCGCCATGCCCATCCACTTCCGCCTGCAGCAAGGCGAACTCGGCGCCCTGGGCATGCACTGCACTGTTGAGGTAGGCCGCGGCCTGTTCGCCGAACTGGCTCTGGACTACCTGCTCATGGGCCTTTTCGTTCACGTCTCGCTCCTTGGGTGTCAGGCGTCGCGAAACAACCAGGGATTGCCCTGGCGGTGCTTCCCTTCGAAGACTTTGATCGCTTCAGCGTCCTGCAGTGTCAGGCCGATATCGTCCAGGCCATTGAGCAGGCAATGCTTGCGGAAGGCGTCTACTTCGAAGCTGTACTGCTTGCCGTCCGGACGAGTCACGGTCTGCGCGGCCAGATCGACCGTCAGCTGATAGCCCTCGGTGGACTCGCACTGCTGAAAGAGCTCATCGACTTCCTCATCCTTCAGGATGATCGGCAGCAAGCCGTTCTTGAAGCTGTTGTTGAAGAAGATGTCGGCATAGCTCGGCGCGATGATGGCGCGGAAGCCGTACTCGTCCAGCGCCCAGGGCGCGTGTTCACGGGAGGAGCCACAGCCGAAGTTCTCGCGAGCCAGGAGCACGCTGGCGCCTTGGTAGCGCGGGAAGTTCAGCACGAAATCCTTGTTCACAGGACGTGTGGAGTTGTCCTGGTTCGGCTGGCCGACATCCAGGTAGCGCCACTCGTCGAACAGATTTGGGCCAAAGCCCGAACGCTTGATCGACTTGAGGAATTGCTTGGGAATGATCTGGTCGGTGTCGACGTTGGCGCGATCCAGCGGAGCGACGAGACCAGTGTGTTGGGTAAAGGCTTTCATCTCGACTCTCCTTCCTTACTTGAGCAGCTCGCGAACATCGACGAAACGACCGGTCACCGCAGCGGCGGCGGCCATGGCTGGGCTGACCAGGTGGGTACGACCACCGGCGCCCTGACGACCTTCGAAGTTGCGGTTGGAGGTGGACGCGCAGTGCTCGCCGTTCTCCAGGCGATCTGGGTTCATGGCCAGGCACATGGAGCAGCCCGGTTCACGCCATTCGAAGCCCGCCTCGATGAAGATCTTGTCCAGGCCTTCCTGTTCGGCCTGCTGCTTGACCAGGCCCGAGCCCGGCACCACCAGCGCCTGCTTGACGGTGGCAGCGACCTTGCGACCCTTGGCCACTTCGGCGGCGGCACGCAGGTCTTCGATGCGCGAGTTGGTGCAGGAACCGATGAACACGCGGTCCAGTTGGATATCGGTAATGGCCTGGTTGGCGGCAAGCCCCATGTACTTCAGGGCGCGCTCGATGGAGCCACGCTTGACCGGATCAGCTTCTGCGGCCGGGTCCGGCACACGCTGATCGACCGGCAACACCATCTCGGGCGAGGTGCCCCAGCTCACCTGCGGCTTGATGTCTTCGGCGCGCAGCTCGACGACGGTGTCGAAATGAGCGTCGGCATCGGACACCAGATCACGCCAGGCGACTACGGCCTTGTCCCAATCAGCGCCCTTGGGTGCGAAGGGGCGGCCTTCGACGTAAGCGATGGTCTTGTCGTCCACGGCCACCAGACCGACGCGGGCACCCGCTTCGATGGACATGTTGCAAATGGTCATGCGGCCTTCCACGGAAAGATCGCGAATGGCGCTGCCGGCGAACTCCAGGGCATGACCGTTGCCGCCGGCAGTGCCGATCTTGCCGATCACAGCGAGCACAATATCCTTGGCGGTGACGCCAGACGGCAGCTTGCCCTCTACGCGCACTTGCATGTTCTTCATCTTCTTCGCCACCAGGCACTGGGTCGCCAGCACGTGCTCGACCTCGGAGGTGCCGATGCCGTGGGCCAGTGCGCCGAAAGCGCCGTGGGTGGAGGTATGAGAGTCGCCGCACACCACGGTCATACCCGGGAGGGTGGCGCCCTGCTCCGGGCCAACCACGTGGACAATGCCCTGGCGCACATCGTTCATCTTGAACTCGAGGATGCCGAAGTCATCGCAGTTCTCGTCCAGGGTCTTGACCTGAATACGCGACACTTCGTCGGCAATGGCTTCGAGGCCGCCCTGGCGCTCGGCGCGAGTAGTCGGCACGTTATGGTCCGGGGTGGCGATGTTGGCATCGATGCGCCACGGCTTGCGACCCGCCAGACGCAGCCCTTCGAAGGCCTGCGGTGAGGTCACTTCGTGAAGGATGTGACGGTCGATGTAGATCAGCGACGAACCATCGTCGCGGCGCTTCACCTCGTGAGCATCCCAGAGCTTGTCGTAGAGCGTCTTGCCGGCCATCGTCAGGTCCTCATCAGCTTGCTTCTGTGCGAAGGGGTCGAAAGCCCCTTTTGCTTGTGGGACGATCCTAGGGGCTTGCATCAAATAACTCAAATTCATATTTTTTATTTAAAGCATTCCATTAAGGAATGTGTAACCTAGTGGCGCCAGCAACCACGGAGTCCAGATATGGATTTGGCCAGCCTCAACGCCTTCATCGCTATTGCCGAAACCGGCAGCTTCTCGGAAGCAGGAGAGCGGCTGCACCTGACGCAACCCGCGGTGAGCAAGCGCATCGCCTCGCTGGAGCAGCAACTCAGCGTACGCCTGTTCGACCGCCTCGGCCGCGAAGTCAGCCTGACCGAAGCCGGCCGCGCCCTGCTCCCCCGCGCTTACCAGATCCTCAACGTGCTGGACGACACCCGCCGCGCCCTGAGCAACCTCTCCGGCGACATCAGCGGTCGCCTGACCCTGGCCACCAGCCATCACATCGGCCTGCATCGCCTGCCACCGCTGCTGCGCGCCTTTACCCGCGCTTATCCGCAGGTCGCCCTGGACATCCAGTTCCTCGACTCGGAAGTGGCCTACGAGGAAATCCTCCACGGTCGTGTGGAACTGGCTGTGATCACCCTGGCGCCTGAGACCGCGCTGCCGGTCCAGGCGGTGCCGGTGTGGAACGACCCACTGGATTTCGTTGCCGCACCGGAACACCCCCTGGCCCGTGACAAGACCATCTTCCTTCCCGATGTGGCGCGGCACCCAGCGGTGTTCCCCGGCGGCAACACCTTCACCCACCACATTGTCCGCCGCATGTTCGAGGCGGAGGGTCTGATGCCGAACATCGCCATGAGTACCAACTACATGGAGACCATCAAGATGATGGTTTCCATCGGCATCGCCTGGAGCGTGCTGCCGCGCACCATGCTTGACGACTCCGTGGTGCGCCTGCCCCTGCAGGACATCCAGCTGTCACGCCAGCTGGGCTACATCCTGCACACCGAGCGCACCCTCTCCAACGCCGCCAAAGCTTTCATGGCACTGCTCGACGCACAGCGCGACAACCTTGCGTATCTGTAAGGGCAAAGGCTAAGTTGAGCCGCACACCATAAGAACAGGGTCGGGAAGGCGCGAGGAACCACTCGCCGTTCACCGACCCGAACATCTGCCCTATCGTCGGTAAGGGGCGCGCATGCGCAAAGCCAGTGACCCGAGTCCCCCGTTCCCCCATATCCCTGCCCTCGACCCCGCTGCCTTCGAGCAATCCTGGCAAGACGCCTCCAGCCTGCTGGCCGCGCTGAACGGCGCCCGGCTGGGCGCCTGGTCCTGGGATATCGATTCCGGCCGGGTCAGTTGGTCCCGTGGTGCCCAGGCCTTGTTCGGCCTCGATCCGCATCGGCCGCTCAGCGAACCGGTGGATTACGTCCAGTTGATCCCCGAAGACGATCGCGGCGAGGTGCTGCGCCTGTTCCAGGACGTGCTCGAAGGCCGACAGGCCGAACGCGCCATGCGCCACCGTATCCGCTGGCCCGATGGCAGCCTGCACTGGCTGGAAATCAGCGGCAGCCTGCAACCCCTGACTGACGGCAAGCGGCGGATGATCGGCGTGATCCGCGACGTCACCCAGCAGCAGCAACGCGCCCAGGACCTGATCAACTCCAAGCAGCGCTATTCCAGCCTGTTTCACCTGAGTCCAGACGTCGTGCTACTGGTCCGACTGACCGACAGCCTGATTGTCGAAGCCAACCAGCATTTCGAGCATGTGCTGGGCTGGCCGGCCGCCGAAACCATCGGCCGCACCACCCTGGAGCTGGGTTTCTGGGAGGACTTGAGCCAACGCGAGTGGCTGCACCGCAATGCCCGCGCCAGCAACGCGCCGATTTCCCAGGAAGTCAGGCTGCGCGCCCGCAATGGCAGCATCCTCGACGGCGTGCTCTCCAGCCAGTACATCGAACTGGAGGGCCAGCCCTACCTGATCAGCACCTTCCTCGACACCACCGAGCGCAAACGTGCCGAAAACGCCCTGCGCATCAGCGAGGAAAAGTTCGCCAAGGCGTTCCGCAGCACACCCGAAGCCGTGGTGATCACCGATCGCACCAGCGGCCGCTTCTTGGAGATCAATACCGGCTTCGAACGCCAATTCGGCTGGAGCCAGGGCGAAACCATCGGTCACAGCTCTCTGGAACTGGGCATCTGGGAAGACCCGGCGCAACGCCAGGAGATGCTCGACACCCTGCAACACCACGGTCGCCTCAACGAACTCGAGGTAAACCTGAAGCGCCGCGATGGCAGCCGCGCCATCTGCCTGCTCTATGGCGAGGAAATCGAGCTGGACGGCCGCACCTGCCTGGTGCTAACGGTCCGCGACGTCACCCGCCAACGCGCCCAGGAACAGGCCCTGAAGGATAGCCAGGAGCGCTTGAACCTGGCACTGGAATCGGCCGACCTCGGCACCTGGGACTGGCACATCGCCAATGGCACGCTCTATGGGTCCGCCCGCGCATCGGCCTTGCATGGACTGGCCAAGGAACCCTTCGAAGGCGAGTTCCGCGACTTTTTCGTCTGCGTTCCGGATGAAGACCAGCAGAGCATGCGGCGCGCTTACCAGGAGCTGCTGGAGGGTCGCAACAACGAGTACCAGGTGACCTACCGCACACGCTTCAGCAACGGTGAAGTGCACTACCTGGAAAGCACCGCCAAGCTTTATCGCGACGACCTGGGCCGCCCCCTGCGCATGACCGGCATCCTCATGGACATCAGCGAGCGGGTTCGCCGCGAACAGCGTCTGGCGGCGTCGGAGGAGAAGTTTGTCACCCTGTTCCAGGCCAGCCCCGACCCTATCTGCGTCTCGCGCATCCGCGACGGCGTGTTCATCGAGATCAACCCCAGCTTCAGCGATGTGTTCGGTTGGCAACCCGAGCAGATCGTCGGCCTCAGTGCTCCAGCGATCCAGTTCTGGGCCGATCCCGAACAGCGCTCGAGACTGTTCAGTGAACTGCTGCGCGAACAGGGCCTGGACAACGTCGAAGCCCGCTTTCTGACCCGCGAGGGCCGTCTGCTGACCTGCGTGGTGTCGAGCCGCTTCATTCGCGTCGAACGCCAGCTCTGCATCACCACCACCTTCCGCGACATCACCGCGCGTCAGCAGGCCGAGGCGGCGCTCAAGGCCAGTCAGGAAAAGTTCGCCAAGGCGTTCCACTCCAGCCCCGACGCGATCACCATTACCGAACGCGACACCGGCCGTTACATCGAGGTCAATGAAGGCTTCAGCCGGCTGACCGGCTACCGCGCCGACGAAGTACTGGGGCGCACGGCCGGCGAGATGAACATCTGGGCGCGCCCCACCGAACGCGATCATATGCTCGACCTGCTCAAGCGCAATGGCCGCGTGCACCATCTGGAGATGCTCGGCCAACACCGCGACGGCAGCCAGAAGGTCGTGGAAGTCTCGGTGGAGCAGATCGAACTTGACGGCACGCCCTGCCTGCTCCTTACCGCGCGGGACATCAGCGCCCTCAAGGACGCCCAGGCGCAAATCCAGCACCTGGCCTATCACGACCCGCTGACCAACCTGCCCAACCGCGCATTGCTGACCGATCGCCTGACCCAGCAGATCGCCCTTCTGCAGCGGCACAACTTGCGCGGCGCCCTGCTCTTCCTCGACCTCGACCACTTCAAACACATCAACGACTCGCTCGGTCACCCCCTCGGCGATGCGGTGCTGAAGATGGTAACCGCCCGCCTGGAAGCCAGCGTGAGACTGGAAGACACCGTGGCGCGCCTCGGCGGCGACGAATTCGTCGTGCTGCTGACCGGCCTCGAAGGCAAGCGCTCGGAAGTGACTCGACACGTACGGGAGATCGCCGACAAGCTCCGCAAACTGCTGGCTGAACCCATGCTGCTCGACGGGCACCGCCTGCAGGTCACCCCCAGTATCGGCATCGCCCTGATTCCGGATCACGGCGCCAGCCCCGCGGACCTGCTCAAGCGCGCCGACATCGCCCTCTACCGCGCCAAGGATTCCGGGCGCAACGCCATCCAGATCTTCCGCAGCACCATGCAGGCAGCGGCCAGTGAGCGCCTGCGCCTGGAGAACGACCTGCGCCTGGCATTGGCCCGCGGCGAGTTCGAACTGCATTTCCAGCCCCAGGTGGATGCGCGCAACAATCGGGTGGTGGGGGCCGAAGCCCTGCTCCGCTGGCAACACCCGACCCTGGGCCCACAATCCCCCGGCCAGTTCATCCAGGTACTGGAGGAAAGCGGCCTGATCCTGGAAGTGGGCGCCTGGGTGCTGGACGAGGCCTGCAACGCTTGCGAACAGCTGGTGGCCGAACGGCTGGTCGATGCCCGCGACTTCAGCCTGTGCGTAAACATCAGCCCCCGGCAGTTTCGCCAAAGCGATTTCGTCGAGCGGGTCGAGCGCAGCCTGCAACGCAGCCAGCTACCCGCCCAGTTGCTGAAACTGGAGGTCACCGAAGGCATCGTCATCCAGAACATCGAGGACACCATCGGCAAGATGCGCCGCCTGAAGAAGCTGGGCACGAGTTTCGCCATGGATGACTTCGGTACAGGCTATTCGTCCCTGACCTACCTCAAGCGCTTGCCGGTGGATGCGCTGAAGATCGACCAATCCTTCGTCCGCGATGCCACCCAGGACCCGAACGACGCGGAGATCATTCGCGCCATCGTCGCCATGGCCCGCAGCCTGGGCCTGGAGATAATCGCCGAGGGCGTGGAGCGCAGCGAACAACTGGCCTTCCTCGAGCAGCAGGGCTGTCACCTGTACCAAGGCTACTTGTATAGCAAGCCCGTTCCGCTTACAGAGTTCCGCGCACTGCTGGCCCACAGCATGCAGCGACCGGCGCCAATCTGAAGCAGGCAAGAAAAAGGCGCCCGCGGGCGCCCTCTTCTTTTCCCGTGTAGCCGGGAGATCAGTTTTCCAGGACTGCGCGATGACCGTTGATCGGGATGCGCTTGGCCTTGGCTTCTTCGGGCACCACACGTACCAGGTCGATGTTCAGCAGGCCGCTCTGCAAGCCAGCAGCCTTGACCTCGATGTGATCGGCCAGACGGAAGGACAGCTTGAAGGCGCGCTGGGCAATGCCGTGGTGCAGATAGGTCACCGATTCGTCGCTCTTCTCGCGTTTGCCACCACCGACGGTCAGCACACCGCGCTCCACTTGGAGCTCCAGGTCTTCTTCCTGGAAGCCGGCTACCGCGATGACGATGCGGTACTGGTCATCACCATGCTTCTCGACGTTGTAGGGCGGATAGGTGCTGCCAGTCTCATTGCGCAGGGCGGATTCGAACAGGTCGTTGAAACGGTCGAAGCCCACGGAATGACGGAACAGAGGGGCGAGGGAAAAAGCAGTGCTCATGTTGATCTCCTGAGTAATCAGCAAGTGTTTCGACTGCGAGACCCGACTTCGGCATCCCGCAGTACCCTAGATAGGGACAGCCGAAAACATTTCAAGCCCTTAAGGAAATCCCATGCCGAAAGTCATGGCCTTCATCGGTGCCGCCACAGCCCGCCTTGCCTGACCCTCGCTCAACGACGTTTCGTGCTCAGACGGCTTCAGCCCACTCCTGCTGCAGGTCCGGAAGTCCGAGCAGAGCGTCGATCCGGACGCAGTCATTCTCCCGGCGCACCTCAGCGAACAGCGCCACCGCCTCGGGGTAACTCCGGGTGAGCATGCCCAGCCATTGTTTCAGGCGTCCCGGCGCATAGCGCGGTGCCAGCTTGCGGCGAGCCTGGCGCCAGAAGTCCTGCAGCATGGGCTGGAGTTCGTCCCAGGTCATTTCCCGCACAGGCTCGCCGGCCCGCGCGGCGGCGATCTGCCGAGCCAGGTCGGGACGCGACACCAGGCCGCGACCCAACATGACGTCCTCCACCCCACTCACTTCGCGGCAGCGACGCCAGTCATCCAGGGTCCAGACCTCGCCGTTGGCGAACACCGGCACCTTGACCGCTTCCTGCACCCTGGCCACCCACTCCCAGTGTGCGGGCGGCTTGTAGCCTTCGGCCTTGGTGCGCGCATGCACCACGATCTGCTCAGCCCCGCCCTCGACAAGAGCCCGGGCGCAATCCAGCGCGCCATCCGGGCTGTCGAAGCCGAGGCGCATCTTTGCCGTCACCGGAATCTCCGTCGGTACGGCGCGGCGCACCTCGCGGACGATCGCATGAAGCAGTTCCGGTTCCTTGAGCAGCACTGCGCCGCCGCGGGACTTGTTAACCGTCTTGGCCGGGCAACCAAAGTTAAGGTCGATGACCGGCGCCCCCAGTGCACAGGCGAACGCGGCGTTATCGCCCAGGCAAACCGGATCGGAGCCCAGCAACTGCACACGCATGGGTGTGCCGGCGCGGGTACGCGCACCCTGGGCCAGCTCGGGGGCCAACTTCTCGAAGGTGCTGGGCGCCAGCAGGCGATCACACACCCGGATGAACTCGGTCACGCACCAGTCGATGCCGCCGACACGGGTCAGCACATCGCGAAGGATTTCGTCGACCAGCCCCTCCATGGGGGCCAGGGCGATTTGCATGGATGACAGGCTCACAGGATAAAAGGCGCGTAGTTTACGCAGCATGACGGACGGCGAATATCCCACGGAGCATCTGGCTGGACTGGTGGTCGAAACTCCACCGATTCAGCGCAGGAGAACTGCCCGGATGAACTCGCTCGTCCCCGTCCTTGCCGCACTTACGCTGGCCGCCACTGCGGTATTCGCCGCGAGCGAGGCGATCATGTCGCCCGCTCGGCAGCCGACGCCGGACGCCATCGGCGAGCTGCTGATCAGCCGTGACGAGAACGCCCTGAATGCCTGCGACATCGACCTTTACGTGCAGAACGAGCTGGTGGCGCAGATAGCGCCCGGCCAGTCAGTGAGTATTCCGGTGCCGGCCGGCGAAGTCGCCCTGCGGGTGGCGCAGAAAGGTTCAGGTTACTGCGCCGGGCAGTACGCAGGCAGCCCGCAGTCGACCATCATCCAGCCCGGCGAAGTCCGCCATTTGCATATTGTGCAGAGCCAGCACGAGGTGTTTCTGGCACCAGCGGCGGACTGAGGCTCAGAGCTCAAGCGGGAATGGCGGCTGCAGCGCCCGCCCATAACCTTCGACGAATTCCGTCGGCATGCGCTTGGGCCTGCCGCTGGAGAGCTCAATACAGACGAAGGTGGTCTTGGCCCTCAACAAGGTGGTGCCATCATCCGGCCGTACCAGCTGGAAGCGACGATCCATCTTCAGGCGCTGGTCCGATTCCACGATCCAGGTGGCCATCTGCAGCTCCTGATCCTCGTAGGCCGCGGCCAGATAATCGATTTCGTGACGCAACACCGCCATGGCCCGGTCCAGCCGCCGATACTCGGCGAGGTCCAGACCCAGGCTCTGGGAGTGACGCCAGGCGCAGCGCTCCAGCCAACTGACGTAGACGGCGTTATTGGCATGACCGAGGCCGTCGATGTCATCGGCACCGACCTTGATATCAATGACGAAGGGGTTGGGCATGTCCCAGCTCATGAGTTGAGCTCCACGTTGCTGGCCAGCTCTCGGGCTTCGCTGGCCAGTTGAGTGATCTGATCCCATGCGCGGGCGCGGATCAGGCTGGACGGCGCGATCCAGGTGCCGCCGACGCAGGCCACGTTTGGCAGGCGCAGAAAGCTGAGCAGATTGTCCGGGGTCACCCCGCCGGTGGGGCAGAAACGGATGCCGGTGAAGGGACCTTTGAGGCTTTTCAGCATTTTCACGCTGCCATTGCCATCGGCTGGGAACAGCTTCAGCGAGCGGTAGCCATACTCCAGCGCCAACAGCACTTCGGAGGGTGTCATCACGCCGGGCAGGTATGGCAGACCGGAATCCTCGGCGGCGGCTGCGAGGCGTTCGGTACAGCCAGGGCTGACGGCAAAATGTGCCCCGGCATCACGCGCCTCGATGAATTGTTCGGTATGGATCAGGGTGCCGGCCCCCACGAGCAGGTCCGGAAACTCCTTGCGGATTGCCGCCAGTGCATCCAGCGCCCGCGGCGTGCGCAAGGTTACTTCCAGCACTTCGACGCCACCCGCACTCAGCGCCCCCGCGAGATCCAGGGCCAGCCCGGTATCCTCGATCACTAGCACAGGCAGAACCGGGCGCGCCCGCTGCAACACCACATCCATCGTCAGGCTCATGTCAGTTCTCCACATTGCAAAGTTCCCAGGCCGGTGCCAAAGGCGATCACGCCGGGCCGATGAACGTTGGAAGTAGAGCATTGACAACGGGTCACCTACCAGCCCTGCCGAGTTTCATCGCACGGCTGCTCCCGCAATGTGAGGTTCACGAACCTGAGCCAGCAGCCCCAAGACTGCCTTGACCAGGCGAGCATCTGCCAGCAGTCGCTGGTGACCACCTTGCTCCAGCCGCAGCAACTGACTGTCGAACCAGGCGTCGTGGATGACCTGGGCATCACTGGCCGGCACCACCGGATCATCCTCGGCATGCACAACCAGGCCCGGGATATCCAACTGGTAGCGCTGTACATCCAGGTGCGCCGCGGGGATCCCCGCATGGCTCTCCACCTGACTGACGAAATGCGCAAGAGCCTTCGGAGGAAGCCCCATGAATCGAGCGAAGCTGCGAATCGGCCCGAGAATGCGGCTGGGGGCGGAAATGCTTACCAAGGCCCTCGCGCGCAACCCCATCTGGCTGGCCAGCAAGGCGCTTGCACCACCCATGGAATGACCGATCACCGCGTGTAGCGGGGGCAGCTCGCCAGCCGCCTCCAGTAAAGCGCGCGCGAAGAGCACCACATTGGCTTCGCGCCCCGGGGAGCGCCCATGGGCCGGACCATCCAGCGCCACCACACCGTAGCCTTCTGCGACCAGGGCCTCAATCAGGCTGGCGAACTGGGTAGGGCGTCCTTCCCAACCGTGCATCAGCAGTACGGTCGGACCGCTTCCCCAGCGCAGGGCGGACAGACCAAAGCGCAGGGTGATTCGCTCGGAGCTTCCGAGCAACGGCATTTCCCACTCCCGCGGCGGCAAGTTGCGCGGCGTCATGAACTGGCGACGCATGCGGCGGGCGACCATTTGCGGCGCCACACGACCCAGCGTGGCGTGGACTCCCCTGATCAGGCTCAGGTTGTTCATGATTCGGCTCCTCAGATAACTGCCGACTTGGCGGCACGCAGTATTCGGTCAGACAGATCGCCAGCCCCCAACGCGCGAGCCAGGGCCAGGCCACCCACCATCAAGGCAAGGTCCGCAAGGGCCTTGTCGGCTTCTTCGGGGCTGTCGCACATTTCGGCACTCAGCACCTCCAGATGCTCCGCTAGCAACGTCCGGTAGGTCTCTGGCAATTGCGGCAGCGCACCCAGTGAACTGGGCAACGGACAGCCGGAGTGAGTGGCATCACGGTGCTTGCGGGACAGGTAGAAACTGGCAGCCAAAGTGCGGCGCTCCTCCCCTGGCAACGATGAGTCGAGCAAAGCCATCAAATCCCGCCGCCTGCGCAGCAGTTGCTCGAAGACTTCCAGCATCAGCGCGTCTTTGCTGGCGAAGTGGGCGTAAAAGCCCCCCACCGTGAGCCCGGCGGCACTCATCACATCAGCCACACCGGGCTCCTGCGGGCCGCGCTGCAACATGGCCGAAGCGGCTGCCTGCAGGATGCGCTCTCGGGTCTGAGCTTTCTTCTCGCTCATGTCAGTCTCCCATTGAATTACGCAAATAATATTATGCGCGTAATACAAATTAGCAAGACACTTGCTTTACCGTTCGTCGGCATGAAGGAATCGTGGGGAGTATTTTGAAAGCCTGAAAAACAAAAGGGCCATCCCAATCTGGAATGACCCTTGAAAAGCCCGCAGAGCGGGAAACTTGAAAGTGGCGTCCCCTAGGGGACTCGAACCCCTGTTACCGCCGTGAAAGGGCGGTGTCCTAGGCCACTAGACGAAGGGGACAAAACCTTCGAACAGCAGGGTCAGCACCTAGGCTGGCCCTGAGTGATGCACAAGGCATCGATTTGGTGGAGCTAGACGGGATCGAACCGTCGACCTCTTGCATGCCATGCAAGCGCTCTCCCAGCTGAGCTATAGCCCCAAATCGCTTCGGCTGCACCGGCGTAACCGATACTGCTGGAATATGGCGTCCCCTAGGGGACTCGAACCCCTGTTACCGCCGTGAAAGGGCGGTGTCCTAGGCCACTAGACGAAGGGGACGAAACCTTCGAACAACGGGGCCAGCACTAGGCTGGCCCCTGTGATGCGTGGCGCATCATGTTTGGTGGAGCTAGACGGGATCGAACCGTCGACCTCTTGCATGCCATGCAAGCGCTCTCCCAGCTGAGCTATAGCCCCGAATTACTTCGGCTGCACCGGCGTGGCCGATGCTGCTGGAATATGGCGTCCCCTAGGGGACTCGAACCCCTGTTACCGCCGTGAAAGGGCGGTGTCCTAGGCCACTAGACGAAGGGGACGAAACCTTCATGCCTTTTCGCGACCCACACCCGAAGGAGTGGTGGAGCTAGACGGGATCGAACCGTCGACCTCTTGCATGCCATGCAAGCGCTCTCCCAGCTGAGCTATAGCCCCGTCGCGAGGACGGGGCGCATATTAGGGGCGCCCCCTCCTGCTGTCAACACTATTTTTTAAACTACACGAACTTTTTTATCTGGAAGAACAAACACTTACCCAACCTCGGCCGATGCGGGGGGCCTCCCCGCACCAGCCAGCGGGCCATCACGCGATAGCCGCGAGCAGCTTCTCCCACTCTTTGGTTTCCTTCTTCGACACACCACCGAGTAGCTCGATGGCCTGGCGCAGACGGAAGCGACTGAGATCAGCCCCGAGGATTTCCATGGCGTCGAGTACCGATACCGAGCTGGCCTGGCCAGTGATGGCCGGGAACATCAGCGGCATGACATCACGCAGCTTAAGCTCCAGGCTTTCGGCCACGGCTTGGATGCAACCGGTGATGCGGTCCTTTTCCCACTGACGCAGGGACTCCAGCTTCCAGAGAACCAACTGCATGACCTGACGCACCTGGTCCGGGCCGAGCTTCTTGTGCTCGAACAGCTTTGCATCCAGCGGCACGCCGCCGGAGAAGAAGAAACCGGCCAGCGGCGCGATCTGGCTGAAGGTTTCCACCCTGCCCTGCACGTGCGGCGCGATGCGCATCAGGTACTCGGGATTGAGCGCCCACTTCTGCACCTCGGCAGCGAAGCGTTCCACCGGCAGTTCACGGATCCACTGACCGTTCAACCAGGACAGCTTTTCCAGGTCGAAGATCGGACCACCCAGGGAGATGCGCGACAGGTCGAAGTGCTCGACCATTTCAGCCAAGGAGAACTTCTCACGCTCGTCCGGCATGGACCAACCCATGCGGCCAAGGTAGTTGAGCATCGCTTCTGGCAGGAAGCCCATGCGCTCATAGAAGGTGATGGACGTGGGATTCTTGCGCTTGGACAGCTTGCTCTTGTCCGGATTGCGCAGCAGCGGCATGTAGCAGAGTTTGGGTTGTTCCCAGCCAAAGTACTCGTAGAGCTTGATCAGCTTGGGCGCCGAGGGCAGCCACTCTTCTCCACGCAGCACATGGGTGATGCCCATCAGGTGGTCATCCACCACGTTGGCGAGAAAGTAGGTCGGCAGACCGTCGGTCTTCATCAGGACCTGCATGTCCATGCGATCCCACGGGATTTCCACATCACCACGGAGCAGGTCCGGCACCACGCAGACACCTTCGGTCGGCACCTTCATCCGTACGACATGGGGTTCACCGGCGGCAATACGCTTATCGGCGTCGCCCTTGGACAGGTGCATGCAGTGGCCGTCGTAGCGCGGGGTTTCCTTGCGCTCGGTTTGCTCGGCGCGCAGCTTGTCCAGGCGCTCTGAGGTGCAGAAGCAGGGGAAGGCATGGCCCTTGTCCACCAGCTCCTGGGAGTACTGCTTGTAGATATCGCCACGTTCGCTCTGGCGATAGGGACCGTGTGGGCCCCCGACATCAGGTCCTTCATCCCATTCGATGCCCAGCCAGCGCAGCGCATCATAGATCTGCTGCTCGGACTCACGGGTAGAGCGCAGTTGGTCGGTATCTTCGATGCGCAGGATGAACTGACCGCCGTGCTGGCGCGCAAAACACAGGTTGAACAGGGCGATGTAGGCGGTGCCCACGTGCGGGTCGCCGGTGGGCGACGGCGCGATACGGGTACGGACAGTGGTCATGGATTGCTCTCGAAACAGGGGAACGATCAAAGGCGCGATCTTATCAGGCTGGCCGCCGCGGGCTCCAGCAAGTGTCCTTCCTGCACCGGCAGGCTGCGCATCAGGAAGTCGAGGAAGGCCTTGACCTTCATTGCCTGGAACCGCCGAGACGGATAGACCGCATAGATTTCGCCGCTGGGCAACCGCGCCTCGGGCAGCAGCTCGATCAGCTCACCGCGCTGCACGGCAGATTCGGTGAACATCAGCGGCAGCGCCGCAATCCCGGCCCCTGCAAGAACCGCTTCGCGGGCGAACGTAATGTTGTTGCAATAGAGGACGCGCTGACAGGGTACGTGTTCACCCAGCAGCATCCAGTAGCGTTGAGAATCCTGTGGCAACAATACCGCTCGGTGGCCAGCCAGCGCCTCCACCGTACGCGGGGTGCCGTGAGTCGCCAGGTAGGCTGGGCTCGCGCAGAGCCGGCGGCCACTCTCGAACAGCTTGCGGGCGATCAGGGTGGAATCCTGGGGCTGCCCGATCATGATGGCGATATCCACGCCCTCCTCCAGCGGATCGACGTTGCGCGAGGTGATCTCCACTTCTGCCGTGATCTGCGGATACTGGCGCATGAAGCTGCCCAACACCTTGCCAAGGAACAATTGGCCAAACTCGATGGGCGCAGTAACACGCAGCAGACCGGACGGCTCCTGCTGCAACTGCATCACGGCCTGCTCGGCTTCGGCGAAGTCCAGCATGATCTGCCGGCAGCGCTCGTAGTAGGCCAGGCCAACCTCAGTCAAGCGAAGCTTGCGCGTGGTGCGGTTGAGCAGACGTACACCGAGGCGCTCTTCCAGCAGCGCTATGCGCCTGCTGACAGTCGACTTCTGCATACCCAGACTCTGCGCTGCCTGGGTAAAGCTGTGGCACTCGACCACGCGAGTGAAGATCAGCGCATCATCCAGCCCCATTATTGTTCCCTATAAGCAACAAAGTTTCTGAATTGTACTGGCTACTTGCCAGAGCGGAACACTGCTAGATTCGCAACATTCTGAAAAGACTTCGAGCAACGTTTTCCATGCCTGCCAAACTGCAACGCCGTCTGTTCGTCTTCATCGCCTTGGTGGCACTGGTCATTTCCGGCTTCTTCGTCCACTGGCTGCTGATCGGCCGCTTCGTCGAAAGCACCGACAACGCCTATGTCCAGGGCGAAATCACCCGCGTGTCCAGCCAACTTGGTGCCCGTATCGAAGAAGTGCTGGTTAGCGATAACCAGCAGGTGAAGAAAGGCGACCTGCTGGTACGCCTGGAAGCCGACGACTTCAAGCTCGCCCTGGAACGCGCTCGCGCCCTGCTCGCCACCCGCGAGGCGGAGCGGGTCCAGGCACAAAGCAAGCTGGCCCAGCAATCCAGTACGATCGCCGCTAGCCAGGCGGACGTTGCGGCTAGCCAGGCCACCCTCGGACGCACCCAGATCGACCTGTCCCGCGCCCAGACGCTGCGCAAGCCGGGGTACATTTCCGAAGAGCGGGTCACTACGCTATCCGCCGACTCGCGCGTTGCCCGCTCGCAGGTGGCCAAGGCCGAGGCCGACCTCAAAGCCCAGCGCCAGCAAGTGGACGCACTCAACGCAGAGATCAAGCGCCTCGATGCACAAATTGCCAATGCCCGCGCCGAAGTAGCCCAGGCCGAGCTGAATCTCGGCCGTACCGAAATCCGCTCCCCCATGGACGGGCGTGTCGGCCAGCGCGCTGCACGAAACGGCCAGTACGTGCAGGTCGGCGCACACCTTCTGTCGTTGGTGCCGGATGCTGATATCTGGATCCAGGCCAACTTCAAGGAGACCCAGATCGAGCGCATGCAGCCCGGACAAACCGCCGAGCTGATCTTCGACAGCTTCCCCGATACTCCGATCGAAGGCCGAGTGGACAGCTTGTTCGCCGCCTCCGGCGCGCAGTTCAGCCTGCTGCCGCCGGACAACGCCACTGGCAACTTCACCAAGGTGGTGCAGCGCATGCCGGTGAAGCTGACCTTCGCCGCAGACAATCCGCTCAAGGGCCGAATCCGCCCGGGCATGTCCGTCCTCGTCAAGGTGCACCTGAAGGCCGAAAACCATGGCGGGTGATGCACTGGTTCGCCCCACGGGCGAACCGTCCCGACGTGACTGGATTGCGGTGATGAGCGCGATGCTCGGCGCTTTCATGGCGGTGCTGGACATTCAGATCACCAACTCTTCGCTCAAGGACATCCAGGGCGCACTCTCCGCGACCCTGGAAGAAGGGTCGTGGATTTCCACGTCCTATCTGGTGGCGGAAATCATCATGATTCCCCTCACCGCCTGGCTGGTGCAGTTGCTCTCGGCTCGACGGTTGGCAGTCTGGGTATCCATCGGCTTTCTCATCTCGTCGCTCCTCTGCTCCCTGGCCTGGAGCCTGGAAAGCATGATCGTGTTCCGCGCAATGCAGGGTTTCACCGGCGGCGCGCTGATTCCGCTGGCCTTCACCCTGACGCTGATCAAGCTGCCGGAGCACCACCGCGCCAAGGGCATGGCGCTGTTCGCCATTACCGCCACCTTCGCGCCCTCCATCGGCCCCACTCTGGGCGGCTGGCTGACGGAGCACTTCGGCTGGGAGTACATCTTCTATATCAACATCCCTCCAGGCCTGCTGATGATCGCCGGCTTGCTTTACGGCCTGGAAAGGAAAGCGCCGCACTGGGAACTGCTGAAACGCACCGACTACGCCGGTATCGTCACCTTGGGACTAGGGCTCGGCTGCCTGCAGGTGTTCCTTGAGGAAGGTCATCGCAAGGACTGGCTGGAGTCCGACCTGATCGTCGGCCTGGGCGGCACAGCGCTGGTCAGCCTGATTCTTTTCGTGATCCTCCAGGTCTCTCGCCCCAACCCGCTGATCAACCTGGGCATCCTGAAGAACCGCAACTTTGGCCTGTCGAGCATTTCCAGCGTCGGCCTTGGCATGGGCCTCTACGGCTCCATCTATGTGCTGCCGCTTTACCTGGCGCAGATCCAGGGCTACAACGCGCTGCAGATCGGCGAGGTGATCATGTGGATGGGCGTTCCGCAGTTGTTCCTGATCCCGCTGGTACCCAAGCTGATGAAGGTGATCTCTCCGAAGCTGCTCTGCGCCTTGGGATTCGGTCTGTTCGGCTACGCCAGTTTCGCCTCCGGGGTACTCAATCCCGACTTCGCCGGGCCGCAGTTCAATCAGATCCAGATCATCCGCGCCCTCGGACAGCCATTGGTGATGGTGACCGTATCCCTGATCGCCACGGCGTACATCCAGCCTCAGGACGCCGGCTCAGCCTCCAGCCTGTTCAACATCTTGCGCAACCTGGGCGGCGCCATCGGCATCGCACTGCTCGCCACCCTGCTCGACGCCCGCGCGAAGGTTTACTTCGATTACCTGCGCGAATCCCTGGTGCCGAGCAACCCACAGGTCGCTGAGCGCTTGGCCCTGCTGACGGAAAAGCTCGGCAGCGAGCAAGCGGCCCTCGGCAAACTCAGCGAGATCGCACACCAGCAGGCCAGCATCATGGCCTACAATGACGCCTTCCATTTCATCGGCATCGCCCTTGGCGTCAGCATGCTCGCTGTGCTGCTCACCCGCGCCCTGCCCGCCGGCTCCACCGGGGGCGCCAGCGCCGCCGCCCACTAATCCCGCGCCGGGCAACCGGCGCGTCGCGCTTCAGGCTGTACATGTCTTCCCACGCTGCAACCCGTCGCACCCTTCTCCTGATCGGTGCCTTCGCCATGATTTACATCGGCTGGGGCACCACCTATCTGGCCAACCACTTCCTCCTTCGTGAACTTCCGCCCTTCGCCATCGCGACCCTGCGTTTTCTCTTCGCTGGCGTTCTCGCCCTGGGCTGGGTGCTGGTCAGCGGTAAGGCCCAAGTACAACGCAGCGACCTGCGTGGCGCGCTGATCGGCGGCGTGCTGCTGATTGCTGTCGGCCAGGGCGCACTGATCTACGCCAACCAGTTTCTTCCCACCGGCATGCTGGCCATGCTTTACACCACCTTGCCCCTCTGGAGCGTCGCACTGGAATGGCTGCTGGACCGCCGTCCGCCACTCTGGGTCCTCTGCGGACTGGCCCTGGCCAGCGGGGGAATCGTGATGCTGATGGGCAACGGACTGGGAGATACGGCGGGGTTCGACCAATGGTTCGCAGGCGGACTTGTGGTCATGGCCACCTTGCTCTGGGCCATTGGCGCCTGGCTGCTGCGCATGCGCCCGCCCTTCCGTTCCAGCTGGATGGGCCTCAGCCTACAGATGCTGACGGGCACGGTAACGCTGGCAGTGTTCGGTCTCTGGCGCGGCGACTGGCATGGGATAGAGCTGGCCAATGTAAGCCTGAACGCCTGGCTCTGGATGGCGTATCTGGTGGTTCCGGTCAGTCTGGGGGTCTATCCAGCCTACTTCTGGCTACTGCGAGAAGTGAAGCCAAGCCTGGTATCGACCTTCGCCTTCGTGAACCCGGTGGTGGCCCTGCTGCTGGGCCTGCTGATCCTCGGCGAGCAACTCGACGCCACATCGCTGCTCGCGTGCCTAGCCACCCTCGTTGGCGTTGTGCTGATCATTTTCGGCCGCCGCTGACGACAAGCGAAATGGGCGCCTATCGGCGCCCATTCCTGCTCAGACCTTCAACAGCCGCTCTCGGAGCTTCTGGATCTCGTCGCGCATTTGCGCCGCGGCTTCGAACTCCAAGTCGCGGGCGAGCTGGAACATCTTTTCTTCCATTTGACGGATGCGCTTGGTGATCTCGCTGGGCGAGCGCAGCTCCGCCTCGTACCGGGCGCTCTCCTCCGCCGCCTTCGCCATAGCCTTGCGCTTATTGCTGCGCGAACCCGGCACTGTGGCGCCTTCTAGGATGTCCTGGATGTCCTTCTTCACACCCTTCGGCACGATGCCGTGGGCTTCGTTGAAAGCCACCTGTTTACTCCGGCGCCGGTCAGTCTCGTCCAGCGCACGCTGCATGGAGCCGGTGACATTGTCGGCGTATAGAATCGCCCTGCCGTTGAGGTTCCGCGCCGCGCGACCAATGGTCTGGATCAGTGAGCGCTCGGAACGCAGGAAGCCCTCTTTGTCCGCATCCAGAATGGCCACCAGCGCCACCTCCGGCATATCCAGGCCTTCACGCAGCAGGTTGATCCCCACCAGCACATCGAAAGCACCAGTACGCAGATCCCGGATGATTTCCACACGCTCCACGGTATCGATGTCCGAGTGCAGGTAGCGCACCTTCACATCGTGGTCGGCCAGGTAGTCGGTCAAGTCCTCCGCCATGCGCTTGGTCAGCGTGGTGACCAGCACCCGCTCCTCCACTGCAACCCGCTTGCGGATCTCCGAGAGCAGATCGTCCACTTGCGTCCTGGCTGGCCGTACCTCGACTTCCGGGTCCACCAAACCCGTGGGTCGCACCACCTGCTCGACTACCCGGCCCGCATGCTCACCTTCATAGGGTCCCGGGGTCGCCGAGACGAAGATGGCTTGAGGGCTGATCGCCTCCCACTCGTCGAAACGCAGCGGACGGTTGTCCAGCGCCGACGGCAAGCGGAACCCGTACTCCACCAGGGTTTCCTTGCGCGAACGGTCGCCTTTGAACATGGCGCCGACCTGCGGCACCGTGACGTGGGATTCGTCAATCACCAACAGGGCATTGGCAGGCAGGTAATCGTAAAGCGTGGGTGGCGGCTCACCGGGAGCACGGCCGGAGAGATACCGAGAATAGTTTTCGATGCCATTGCAGTAGCCCAGCTCAAGGATCATTTCCAGATCGAAGCGAGTGCGCTGCTCAAGGCGCTGCGCCTCCACCAGCTTGTTGGCAGAACGCAGTTGATCCAGACGCTCTTTCAGCTCTTCCTTGATCTTGTCCACCGCCTCCAGCAGTACTTCGCGAGGCGTTACGTAGTGACTCTTCGGGTAGAAGGTGAAGCGCGGCAACTTGCGGATAACCTCGCCGGTCAGCGGATCAAAGGCCGCCAAACTCTCCACTTCATCGTCGAACAGCTCAACACGGATGGCTTCAAGATCGGATTCCGCCGGGAAGATGTCGATGACATCGCCGCGAACCCGGAAGGTGGCACGAGCGAAGTCCATGTCGTTGCGCGTGTACTGCAGTTCCGCCAGGCGACGCAACAGGGTGCGCTGATCGATGCGGTCGCCGCGGTCGATGTGGAGGACCATCTTCAGGTAGGACGCCGGATCACCCAGACCGTAGATGGAGGACACCGTGGCAACGATGATGGCATCCGGTCGCTCCAACAAGGCCTTGGTCGCTGAGAGGCGCATCTGCTCGATGTGGTCGTTGATCGAGGCATCCTTCTCGATATAGGTGTCCGAGGACGGAACGTAGGCTTCCGGCTGGTAGTAGTCGTAATAGGAAACGAAGTACTCGACCGAGTTGTTCGGGAAAAAAGCCCGGAACTCACCGTAAAGCTGTGCCGCCAGAGTCTTGTTTGGCGCCAGCACCAGTGTCGGGCGCTGAACCTGGGAAATGACGTTGGCAATACTGAAAGTCTTCCCCGACCCAGTTACCCCCAATAGTGTCTGGTGCGACAGGCCGGCTTCCAGCCCTTCCACCATCTGGCGAATGGCCTCCGGCTGGTCGCCGGCGGGCTGGAAGCGGGTGACAAGCTGGAACTCCGACATGCTGACCTCGAATTTGGATGTGACACCGGCGCAGAACGGGCGTCATACCTGGCGGAAAGCTTGCGCGCGATGTCGCCGCAAACTGTCTGGGCCGCTATAATACCGGCCCGATTGCGCAACCCCTAGCGCACATCGTTCGGGGTTGCATTTCCTCCTCACCCTCCTCCTCCGAGCTGCCGCATCATGAGTCTGTTTTCTGCCGTCGAAATGGCTCCGCGCGACCCCATTCTAGGTCTCAACGAAGCGTTCAACGCCGATATCCGTGCCAACAAGATCAACCTGGGCGTGGGTGTCTACTACAACGAGGAAGGCCGCATCCCGCTCCTGCGTGCTGTAGCTGAAGCGGAAAAGGCCCGCATCGAAGCCCACGCCCCGCGTGGTTATCTGCCGATCGAAGGCATCGCCGCCTACGACCAGGCTGTGCAGAAGCTGCTGTTCGGCGCTGACTCCGAACTGCTGGCGCAAGGCCGCGTAGTCACTACCCAGGCTGTGGGGGGCACCGGCGCCCTGAAGACTGGCGCCGACTTTCTCAAGCGCCTGCTACCCAATGCCGTCGTCGCCATCAGCGACCCGAGCTGGGAAAACCACCGCGCCCTGTTCGAGTCCGCTGGCTTCCCGGTGCAGAACTACCGTTACTACGATGCGGCCACCAATGGCGTGAATCGTGCCGGCCTGCTGGAAGATCTCAAGGCACTGCCTGCCCGCTCCATCGTGGTCCTGCACGCCTGCTGCCACAACCCAACCGGCGTCGACCTTGGCCTGGATGACTGGAAAGCCGTCCTGGAAGTCCTGCGCGAACGCGAGCACGTGCCCTTCCTCGATATCGCCTACCAGGGATTCGGCGAAGGCATCGACCAGGATGCCTTCGCCGTGCGCCTGTTCGCCGAGTCGGGTCTGCAGTTCTTCGTGTCCAGCTCCTTCTCCAAGTCTTTCTCACTCTACGGCGAGCGCGTTGGCGCCCTTTCCGTGGCGACCAACTCGAAGGAAGAAGCCGGCCGCGTGCTGTCCCAGGTCAAGCGCGTGATCCGCACCAACTACTCCAACCCGCCGACTCATGGCGCCACCGTGGTTGCCTCGGTACTCAACAGCCCCGAACTCCGCGCCATGTGGGAAACGGAACTGGGCGAAATGCGCACCCGCATCCATAGCATGCGCCTGGCCATGGTTGAGCAACTGGCCAACCAGGGCGCCAAGCGCGACTTCAGCTTCGTTGCTCGCCAGCGCGGCATGTTCTCCTACTCCGGCCTGACCGCCGAGCAGGTTGAACGCCTGAAGAACGAGTTCGGTATCTACGCCGTCAGCACCGGCCGCATCTGCGTTGCCGCGCTGAACAACAGCAACCTGGAAAGCATTACTCGCGCCATCACCCAGGTTCTCTGAAAAGAAATCGGAGAAGCTCAAGCAGATGCTTGACTTCTCCTTTCTAATCAGTAAGATACGACGCATCCGATCCGCGATAGCTCAGTCGGTAGAGCAAATGACTGTTAATCATTGGGTCCCTGGTTCGAGTCCAGGTCGCGGAGCCAAATTGAAAAGCCCTCGGCACATGCCGAGGGCTTTTTCTTTATGGGTCGAACTCGAACCAAGGACTGCACCCCAGGCAATCCAGCACTAAAAAAGCCGGCTCGTTAGGCCGGCTTTCTGACGCTCTGAGCTACTAATCCACACTTAGCTTGTCGCGATTCCTATCGAGCGTCTTCACGCCAATACCCTTGACCTCCAGCAGATCGTCTATTGAAGAGAACGGACCGTTCTCCTCGCGATACCGGACTATGGCGTTGGCCTTTGCCTCACCGATGCCGATCATTTGATCCTGGAAGGCCGCCGCATCGGCGGAGTTGATATTGAGCTTGCCAGACTGCTGTGCAGCGCCTGCCACAGCAGCTGTAGCCTCTACCTTCGCGGCAACCGCAGACTGGGTATAGCCGAAGAAAAGCGAACAGATCACAAAAAACAGCGAGGCGAATCGAACACGAAACATCGTGAACACTCCTTGTCATCAGTAAGGGAAGGCGGTACTTCCTAAACCGCCCCAAACAAACTAATGCCTCGAGCTATTGGGCTCAATTCGCCGTTGTTGATGGATCCAGTCAACAATTTCCTCTTCAGGGGTGTAACCATTGACTGTTTTGCGTAGGAGCTGACGCACGCGGACGTAATCATCGTTCTCGACGGCCACGAACAGCTCGGACAGCACACGCTTGAACGCATCCCAAGGGAGATGCTCTTCATTGGCGCGCATGATCATCGAATGTTCAGCAAGGCTGACGTTGTCGCCGATGTGGGGCTCTTCATACCCTCCCAACATCAGAAGGTGCAGCGCAAGTATCCGGCGACCTCTACCAATGGCTACCCCGAGGCCGAGGAGCGAAGCTCAAGACTTTACATCGAACCAACTCAACTCTCTTAACGAGTCGCTTAACCTGAAACCAATCAGCAGCGTAAGCAACAAGTAAAATAAGCCACCACATGAAAGCGCTCTGCGCCATGACACTGCTATCAAGGCTATTCGAGTAACAATTAAGAATGATTCGCTGATGCCCCACGGCTGTAACGAGCAGCATGGATAGGAGGAGCAACGCAGCCCTCCTTGAGGAAGGGCTCGCTCTATCACACCGGGACCTCAAGACTCCTTTTTAACCCTCTTCATTGACTCGATCACGCAGCTCCTTGCCCGGCTTGAAATGCGGCACAAACTTGCCATCCAAACGCACAGACTCACCCGTCTTGGGGTTTCGCCCAACTCGCGGCGCGCGGAAGTGAAGGGAAAAGCTACCGAAGCCACGAATCTCTATCCGATCCCCTGTCGCCAAGGCCTGGGACATCTGCTCCAGCATAGTCTTGATGGCAAGCTCGACATCCTTGGACGAAAGCTGGCCCTGTTGGGTGACAATTCGTTCGATCAACTCCGACTTGGTCATGGTTTTCCCTTCTAATTCAAGCGGCTAGATCAGCTCACTGAATTTTTAGCACGCCAACGGAGCTTTGAACAGCCCAAACGCCAGAAGGGAAAACGCAGATAACAAAAAGGGCGGCCTAGGCCGCCCTTTCTGCTAATGGAGAGGGTGATTAGCCCTGGTTCTCCATCTGAGCACGGATCAGGTCACCAATGGTGGTCGGGCCGGTAGACTCGACTTCCTGCTTGCGCAGTTCCTTCATGGCGTCCTTCTCGTCATCAACGTCCTTCGACTTGATGGAGAGACTGATTACGCGGCTCTTACGGTCGATGCTGATGATCTTGGCTTCAACTTCTTCGCCTTCCTTCAGCACGTTGCGGGCGTCTTCAACGCGGTCGCGGCTGATTTCGGAAGCTTTCAGAACGCCTTCGATCTCGCCACCGAGGCTGATAACAGCGCCCTTGGCGTCAACTTCTTTCACGGTGCCGCGAACGATGCTGCCCTTCTCGTGCATGGAGGCGTAGCTGGAGAACGGATCGTCTTCCAGTTGCTTGATGCCCAGAGAGATGCGCTCGCGCTCCGGATCAACGGAGAGGATGACAGTTTCCAGCTCGTCGCCCTTCTTGAAGCGGCGAACGGCTTCTTCGCCAACTTCGTTCCAGGAGATGTCGGACAGGTGAACCAGACCGTCGATACCGCCTTCCAGGCCGATGAAGATACCGAAATCGGTGATCGACTTGATGGTGCCGGAGATCTTGTCGCCCTTGTTGAAGCGGCTGGAGAAGTCTTCCCACGGGTTGGACTTGCACTGCTTGATGCCCAGGGAGATACGACGACGCTCTTCGTCGATGTCCAGAACCTGAACTTCCACTTCGTCGCCAACCTGAACGACTTTCGACGGGTGGATGTTCTTGTTGGTCCAGTCCATTTCGGAAACGTGCACCAGGCCTTCCACACCCTCTTCCAGCTCGGCGAAGCAGCCATAGTCGGTGAGGTTGGTGACACGAGCAGTAACGCGAGTACCTTCCGGGTAACGCGCTTTGATGGCGACCCATGGGTCTTCGCCCAGCTGCTTCAGACCCAGGGAAACACGATTGCGCTCACGGTCGAACTTCAGGACCTTGACGTCGATCTCGTCACCAACGTTGACGATCTCGGACGGATGCTTGATGCGCTTCCAAGCCATGTCGGTGATGTGCAGCAGGCCATCTACGCCGCCCAGGTCAACGAACGCACCGTAATCGGTGAGATTCTTGACGATACCTTTGACTTGCTGGCCTTCCTGCAGGGATTCCAGCAGGGCTTCGCGCTCGGCGCTGTTCTCGGCTTCCAGGACACTGCGACGGGAAACGACAACGTTGTTGCGCTTCTGGTCGAGTTTGATGACCTTGAATTCGAGCTCTTTGCCTTCCAGGTGGGCGGTGTCGCGCACAGGGCGCACATCCACCAGGGAGCCCGGCAGGAATGCGCGGATGCCGCTGACGTCGACGGTGAAACCGCCTTTGACCTTGCCATTGATAACGCCTTTGACCACTTCTTCGGCGTTGAAGGCTGCTTCCAGAACCAGCCAGGACTCGGCACGCTTGGCTTTCTCGCGGGACAGCTTGGTTTCACCGAAGCCATCTTCCACAGCGTCAAGCGCAACGTGGACCTCGTCACCCACCTTGATGGTCAGCTCGCCTTGTTCGTTGTAGAACTGCTCGACCGGGATGACGCCCTCGGATTTCAGGCCAGCATGGACGGTGACCCAGTCACCATCGATGTCGACCACGATGCCGGTGATGATTGCACCCGGCTGCATGTCGAGGGATTTCAGGCTTTCTTCAAAAAGTTCTGCAAAGCTTTCGCTCATGTTCATACCTGTAGTCAAAGGCCAGGGAAGGCCCTATTCCGCACTCCAGCCAATGCGGTCAAGTCATCAATAGAAGCAGCGGGGATCGAAGCTGGTATCCCGCGCTGCCCCAGTGGCGCCCTTTCCAACTGAAGTTGGTAGTGGCGCAAATCCTTGGGGTTGACACCGGCTATTTCGACCTCAAAACGGAGGAATCGAGCCGATATAAGGGCTGGAATGGTAGCAACGGGGCTGACGCCCGTCAATTCCAGGCCCTCAGGCATTTCGTAAGGGTGCGGCAGTCTACAGCAGAGCGCCCGCGCCCTGTAGATAAAGCGCCAGACGGTGCAGCATGGCGTCACAGGCAGCCAACTGTTCGAGACTGATGAATTCGTCCGGTTTGTGGCCCTGATCCATACTACCGGGGCCGCAGACCACAGTGGGAATACCGCTTTGATCGTACAGCCCACCTTCAGTACCGAAAGCAACGGTTCCGAACTCCGCCGAACCACTGATTAATGCCAACAACTGCGCCGCTTCACTATCAGGCGATGTGGCCAGACCTGGATAAGCGCTCAACGGCTGGAGGCGAATGCCTGTGTCAGGTTGAACAACGCGCATTTTCGGCACGAGCTCCGTTTCAGCGAAAGACTGCAGTTCGTCGGCTACTTGCCTTGCGTCGAAGTTCGGCAGCGCCCGCACTTCGAAATCGAACTCGCACTCTGCCGGCACGATGTTCAGCGCCCGCCCGCCCTTGATGGTGCCAGTCTGCACGGTAGAGAACGGGGGGTCGAAACGCTCGTCATGGTGCTCCGGCCGCGCCAGCTCGACACCGATCTCTCCAAGTTTGCCGATCAATCTTGCTGCGTACTCGATGGCGTTGACGCCATGGGGGGCATAAGCCGAATGACAGGCGGCACCCAACACCTGGCAGCGCATCGCCAGCTTGCCCTTGTGCCCGAGCACGGGCTTCAGTTCAGTAGGTTCGCCAATCAGACAGAGCCGCGGCTTGTGCGGTCTGGCCTCCAGTTCAGCGAGCATCGGTCGCACGCCCAGGCAACCGACCTCCTCGTCATAAGAGAAAGCCAGATGCACCGGCATCTGCAGCGGCCGCTCAAGAAAGCCGGGCACTGCCGCCAGCACAGAGGCGATAAACCCCTTCATATCCGCCGTGCCGCGCCCATACAGCCGTCCTTCCCTCTCGGCCAAGCGGAATGGGTCGACCGTCCAGGCCTGCCCGTCCACCGGCACCACGTCGGTATGCCCGGAAAGCACGACGCCACTCCGATCCCTGGGACCGATGGTGGCAAACAGATTGGCCTTGGTCCGCTCCGCGTTGTAGAAGAGTTCGCTCTCCACCCCCAGTTCTGCCAGGTAATCCCTGATGAAGGCGATGAGTTCCAGATTGGAATCCCGACTGACGGTCGCAAATCCGACCAGCCGCTCCAGCAATGCGCGACTGCCCGACTCATTCATCACCCGGCACCCCGTAGCTGGGTGCGGCGGTAGGGTCCAGCGCCCGGGTCAGGTAGTCCTGCATCTGCGGCCGATAAGCCTGCCATAGCCCACCCAACTGCCCGATGGGGTCCTCATCAGCCCAGTCCACTCGCAGGTCGACGATCGGCCAAGTGAGATCCCCCACCACTTTGAGCGCCGCTGAATGCACCGGCCCAGCCTCACCGCCTGCCGACATCGCGGCATGCATCGCCGCCAGCAGGCGGTCAGCCAGCATCCCCGGTGCAGACTCAAAGGCCTGCACCATGGCTTCTATGACATGACGACCGGATAGCAGGTTACCCGCTGCAGCGCATTGCTCACCGGCCACGGCGTTGTGCACGCCCAAGGCTTCGCTGCCGCTGAACAGCGCGACGCGGCCCTGGCCATCAATCACAGTCACCTGCCGGTACTGGCTCCAGCCATTGCTGCTCAGTGCGCGATCCAGGGCCGCCGCCGGCTCCAGCTGACCATCCAGCAGATCGAGAATCTGTGGCCCCAGGGCCGGTAGCGTGACGTTCTGCGTCGCCACCGCCCCCACGCCGGCACGGACCCATGGACAACGGGCGCCAACGGCGATGCTCGATGAGCTGATGGCAATTCCGAGCTGGCCCGTCTCAGAGCAACGCCCAATGATGGAGAACGTCATAGCCTTGCTCCTTATGCCTTCGCCGGCTGCCAGTCGTCCGGAATCACCGCGATCACGTCGATCTCCATCAGCCACTGGGGTTGGCCCAGGGCCGACACCACCAGGCCGGTGGAAATGGGGAACACGCCCTTCAGCCATTTGCCCACTTCCTGGTAGACCGGCTCGCGGTAACGCGGGTCGATCAGGTAGGTGGTGGTCTTGACGATATGAGACAGGTCGCTGCCCGACTCCTCCAGCAGTTGCTTGACGTTCTTCATCGCCTGCTCGGCCTGGGCGCGTGGATCGCCGAGGCCTACCAGTCGACCTTCGAAATCGGTCCCGACCTGGCCACGCACATAGACGGTGTTACCGGCACGTACGGCTTGGCACAGGTCGTTGTCCAGCGACTGGTTCGGATAGGTGTCCTTGGTGTTGAACATGCGGATGCGAGTATGGGTAGGCATCGAATCACTTCCATAAATCTGATTGTTTGAACACGCGAATGACGGCAGTCACCTGCACGGAAACGCTTTCGCTCAGTCTTTCGCCTGCCGCTGCGAGGCATCGCGGTAGGCGAGGTACTTGTGTTGGGTGGCGATGTGGTCGGCGATGTGCTTGGCGTCGTGCCAAACGCCCCAGATAAAGGTGGAGCCACGACGGGAGAGCCACGGCAGGCCGAGGAAATAAACGCCCGGCTCGGCCGACACACCGCGCTGGTGCTGCGGCTTGCCCTTGGCGTCGAAGGCGTTGACCTTCAACCAGCTGTAATCAACTGCATAACCGGTCGCCCAGATGATCGAAGTGACGCCGGCCTTGGTGAGGTCCAGCTCGAGAATCGGGTTGCTCACGCATTCCGGATCCGGGTAGATAGCGCGGGCTTCGGGCTCCTCCGGGAGATCGAGACCATTGCGCGCGATATAGGCATCAGCGGCATCCAGCAAGGACAGATAGTTCTCGTCACCGCGGGCGATGTTGTCCGCCAGGTCCTGTTGGAAGGTCACCAGGTCGCCATCGAACGACTTGGTCAGACCAACGAGCGTCACGCCCTGATGGGCCAGGCCACGGAAGTCGACCGTATGGCCGCCACGGGCACCGCTTACAGCAATGGTCACGTGTTCCTTGCCCGGCTGCGCGGCTTCCGCATCCCACAGGCCAAGCACGCCGAGCCACCAGCAGAAATCGCGGTTGCGGTAGGCACGCGGCGGACGATCATGCGGGCCAACTGACAGGTAGACCTGCTTGCCGGCGCGCTGCAGCTCATCGGCAATCTGCACTCCCGACGATCCGGCACCCACCACCAGCACGCCGCCCTCTGGCAGTTGCTGCGGATTGCGGTACTGAGCGGAGTGGATCTGCGTGACCTTCGCATTGGTAGGCGCGATCGGCGGGATGATCGGGCGCTGGAAAGGTCCGGTAGCGGCCACCACACGGTTTGCCTGGATCACACCCTCGGAGGTTTCGATGGTGAATCCCGGACGGTCGGTATTGCGTACTACCGACTTCACTTCCACGCCGGTGCGGATGGGGGCATCGAACTGCTTGGCGTAGGCTTCGAAGTAGGCCGCAACCTGTTCTTTCGGGGCGAAGGCATCGGGGTCGAGGTCGAACTCCAGTCCCGGGAAGCGATCGTGCCAGGCCGGGCCATTGGCAACCAGCGAATCCCAGCGCCCCGTGCGCCAGGCTTCGGCGATGCGATTGCGCTCCAGGACGAGGTGCGGCACCCCAAGCTTGCTCAGGTGCTCACTCATGGCCACGCCGGCCTGACCGGCGCCAACGACAAGCGTATCGATTTCAATGGTCTCAACTGGCCTGTCCGCGCACGTCTGAAGCGCAGGTTGGTTCAGGTCGGTCATAGCTTGCCTCCTCTGATTCTGATCATTGTTGTTCTGCTGTTGCGGCTATCTGTTTGGGGGTTGGCCGCATTCTGTTCAGAGCGAGGGATTCGCGAAATTATGATTTTTGTAGTCGCTGGCTAGGAAAAAGCTGCCTGCACTCAAAGTGCGCGGCCCGCGTGGCATAAGGCTTTGGATATAGGTTTTTTAGTTTCAGACGCGACAAATTAAATGGCTTCTCAACGTTTACGGCGCCCGCAGAGTCGGCGTGGCTTCAACGTGGCAGCTGCGACCCCGCGCTCGCCTGGCTGCAAAGTCGGGTGCTGGCCGCAGTCGACTGAGCCCCACTGATCGAAATCCATTTGCCGCACACCAGCCGCGCCTGATATCTGTATAAATCCACAGTACAAGCCCGACCCAGTTCTCTCTCCATGCCCGCCGCCCTTGAAGATCCGTTCTACTACCTGCACAACTTCCACACGCTGATCGACTGGATCAGCGAGCGCTACAGCGACCTGTTGGATACCGATGAGCGGGACTTCATCGACGGCTTCCGCGCCCTGCCACGCGCCTCCCAGGCGCTGCTGGTGCGCATGGTGATGCGCAAGGGCAATCTGTTCCGCGCCAGCAAGCTGAACTACGCCGAGATCGGCAGTACACAGGAAGCGGCGGCGCCCCTGATTGCCCTTGGCTGGATCGACGCCACGCCGGATCTGGACCTCGCGCAGCTCTTCGCCCTGCTCACCCTGGCCGAAGTGGACGCCTGTTTCGGCCGCTCACCCGGGCGAAAAATCGAGCGCCTGGCGGCCCTGCTCGTCGAGAACCTCGAACCGCGTCCATTCTCCGACTGGTACCCGACCAGCGACGACTGCGTCTACGCCGTCGGCCTGATGGACCTTTGCGACCGTCTTAGACTGATGTTCTTTGGCAATCTTTATCAGGACTGGTCAGAGTTCGTGCTCGCCGACCTCGGCATCTATCAGTACGAAAAAATCGAGATTGATGCCTCCGCGCGAGGCTTTCGCGACCGTGCCGATTTCGAGTTCTACCTGCTGCTGCATCGCTGGCGTGAGCACTTCGATGCAGGCGAAGCACTGGATAGGTTGCTGACTGAACTACCCCTGGAAACCCACGGCAACCCGTGGCTGGACGCACGTCGGCGCAAGCTGTTATTCCAGGTCGGCCAGCACTGCGAACGCAGCGGACTGCTGGACGCTGCGCTTGGCCTCTATGACCTCAGCGACTACGCGGGAGCGCGCGTGCGACGCATCCGTGTACTGGAGCGTCTCGGTGCCCACGACGACGCGTTCGGTCTGGCCCAGACAGCCTGCTCCGCACCACACAGCGAGGAAGAGCAACAGCACCTGGCACGCATTCTGCCTCGCCTGCGCCGCAAACTCGGTCTACCGAAAGAGCCTCCTGCCGCTAGCACGCCAGTGCGGCGTATCGACCTGGCCCTACCGCAGCCGCCAGCGCCGCTATCGGTGGAGCACGCGGTGCAGCTGCATCTGCACGAAGACCACGCCCCTGTGCACTACGTCGAGAACACCCTGCTCAACTCACTGTTCGGCCTGCTCTGCTGGGATGCCATCTTCGCCGCCTTGCCGGGCGCCTTCTTTCATCCCTTCCACAACGGCCCCGCGGACCTGCTCAGCCCGGATTTCCATGAGCGCCGCGCGAAGCTGTTCGACGCCTGCCTGGCGCAACTGGATGGCGACGAGTACCGGACCAGCATTCGTCGCACCTACGCCGCCAAGCAAGGGCTGCTGTCACCCTTCGTCTACTGGGGCAACCTCGATGAAGCGCTGCTGGACCAAGCCTTGTCCTGTCTGCCGGCAACGCAGCTCAAAGCCTGCTTCCAGCGAATCCTCGCCGATATCAAGGCCAACCGCTCCGGCTTGCCGGACCTGATCCAGTTCTGGCCGGACGAACGTCGCTACCGCCTGATCGAAGTGAAGGGCCCCGGTGACCGCCTGCAAGACAATCAACTGCGCTGGCTGGAGTTCTGCGCCAAACACGAGATCCCGGTAGAAGTCTGCTACGTGCAGTGGGCGCAAGACTGACCATGAGCTATAGCGTCGCCGTGCGTGCGCTTTGCGACTTCACCGCCAAAGGCGGCGACCTCGACCTGCGCTTCACCCCCGCCCCCACCGCCCAGGAAGGCATCGCCGGCCACTCGCTGGTCGCCAGCCGACGAGGCGCGGACTACCAGGCCGAACTCTGCCTCAGTGGTGAGTTCGGCCCTTTGCGGGTGCGTGGTCGTGCCGACGGGTACGACCCGCAACTCAACCGACTGGAAGAAGTGAAAACCTACCGCGGCGACCTTCAGCGCATGCCGGCCAACCACCGCCACCTGCACTGGGCACAGGTCAAAGTCTATGGCTGGTTGCTCTGTCAGCAGCAGGCGCTGCAGGAGATCGAGCTGGCGCTGGTCTACTTCGACATCGGCAGCCAAAAAGAAACCCTGATTACCGAACGCTATCGGGCCGACGACCTACGCGCCTACTTCGAAGAGCAATGCCAGCGATTCATCGCCTGGGCTGAGCAGGAGCTGACCCATGGGCAAGCGCGCAATACCGCGCTGGAAACGCTCGTCTTTCCCCATACCCGGTTTCGCCATGGCCAGCGCCAACTTGCCGAAGCCGTCTACAAGGCCGTGAGCACCGGCTGCTGCCTGATGGCCCAGGCACCCACCGGAATCGGCAAGACCCTGGGCACCCTGTTCCCCTTGCTAAAGGCCTTTGCACGCCAGGGCCTGGACAAAGTGTTCTTCCTCGCCGCCAAGACCCCAGGCCGCCAACTGGCCCTGGACGCCCTGCAACAGCTCGACAGTGGCCCGCTGCGAGTGTTGGAACTGGTAGCCCGAGACAAGGCCTGCGAGTACCCGGAAAACGCCTGTCATGGCGAATCCTGTCCACTCGCCCAAGGCTTCTACGATCGCCTGCCAGCCGCACGAGAAGCCGCAGCAAAACGGCGTTGGCTGGACCGAAACGCCCTTCGCGATGTCGCCCTCGCCCACCAGGTCTGTCCTTATTACCTGGCCCAGGAAATGGCGCGCTGGAGTGACGTGGTGGTAGGCGACTACAACTACTACTTCGACTCGAGCGCCCTGCTCCATGGCTTGGCGACTGCCAACCAGTGGCGCGTGTCAGTGCTGGTGGACGAAGCCCACAATCTGGTGGATAGAGCCCGCAAGATGTACTCAGCCGAACTCGACCAGTCGAGCCTCAAGGCCCTGCACAAGCACGCTCCTGCCGTACTGAAAAAATCCCTGGGGCGGGTCGGCCGCACCTGGAGCGAATTGAACAAGGAACAGGTCGAGGACTACCGCGCCTACGATGCGCCACCCGCGAAACTGCTGAATGCGCTCCAGGGGGTGGTCACCACCATTACCGATTACCTCACCGACAATCCCACGGCCATGGACGCCGCCCTGCAGGACTTCTACTTCGAGGCCATGCAATTCGGCCGCATGGCCGAGCAGTTCGACAGTCACTCGTTATTCGACCTCAGCAAGCGCCCCGGCAAAGGCTCGAGCAACCTGTCCCGCCTGTGTCTGCGCAACCTGGTGCCGGCACCGTTCCTCGGCCCACGCTTCGCGGCCAGCCGCTCCACGGTGCTTTTCTCGGCCACCCTCAACCCGCGCCATTACTACTGCGACCTGCTGGGCCTGGCCCCCAATACGCCCTGGCTGGAAGTGGACTCGCCCTTCAGCGACGAACAACTCCAGGTGCGGGTAACGGCCGACGTCTCCACGCGCTACCAGCACCGCAGCGCGTCAATTGCCCCCATCGCCGGCCTGATGGCCCGGCAGTTCGCAGAACGCCCCGGCAACTACCTGGCCTTCTTCAGCAGCTACGACTACCTGAACCAGGTTGCCAGCCTGTTCGCCCGTCAACAGCCGCACGTTCCCATCTGGTTGCAAGGCCGGCAGATGGACGAGGCCGAGCGTCACGCCTTCATGCAGCGCTTCGAAGTCGGCGGCCAGGGCATTGGCTTCGCCGTCCTCGGCGGCGCCTTTGGTGAAGGGATCGACCTCCCCGGCGAGCGACTGATCGGCGCCTTCATCGCCACCCTTGGGCTGCCGCAACTGAATCCCGTGAACGAGCAACTGAAGCGCCGCATGGCCGCGCTTTTTGGCGCCGGTTACGACTACGCCTACCTCTTTCCCGGCCTGCAGAAAGTGGTGCAGGCGGCCGGACGGGTCATCCGTACGACCGAAGACAGGGGCGTGGTGCACCTGATAGACGACCGCTTCGCCCGACCGGACGTGCAGCGGCTGCTACCCAGCTGGTGGTCCGTCGATAACGCATAGCCTGCAGTGGCGAAGTGCGCCGGCCCTGCGCTATCGCCGGCAGGCACCCATATCCACCGCCCCCACAAACGGGTTGCCATAGCCCATCACGCAAGCCACGCGCTGGTTGCGGTTGCGCTCCCAGGCTTCCACCGGGTACTGCCGGTTCCAGGCGTTGTAGAGCTTGCGGTCCTGGCTGGAAATACGCAGTCCGTAGCGATCGCTCATGTAGAAGTAGGTCCGCGCGATCATCCCGCGGATCTGCTGACGCGGCATCGCCTTGCGCGCCTTGAAGTCCACCACCATGGGGCAGGCTCCATATTGACTGGGCTTCTGTGGTAGCCAGGCGAAGCTGTAGTTGCTGCGGTCGCCATTCACCTCGCCGATGCTCGGCACCAGGTTATGCAGGTCAGCCTCGGCGCGCTGATAGGTAGGGTCGTTCTCTGTGCAGTTCTTGCGCCCGCCTTTTTGCCAGCACTGTCGCTGATGGCCAATCACCCAAGCCGGCACTATGTGCTCCCACTCGATGCGCTTGGCCCGTTGCGGCGCTTTCCTCGGCACATAGCCGCAGCTCTTCAGGTCCACGCGGTTGCCCTGGTAACGGCAGCCGCAATAAAACTCCACCGGGTGAGTGGCATAGAGCTTCCAGGCAACCTTCTTGGCTTCATTGAAGGTGCGGGGTGCGGCGGCTTCAGTGGCGGCGGAAAACAACAGGCAAAACAGCAAGATAGAGCGAATCATCAGGCTTCTAATTCCCGGTACTGCGTCAAGGGGAAATGACTGACAGCAGATTTTTCCTTTGGTTTGGTTGCCATCAGACCGCGGCAACTGCTATCTGTATAAATATACAGTAATTCAGGAAAAGTCCTATGCCTGTATCAGCACCTATCCGCTTGCCGATGCCCGAGCAACCTGTTCCATCGAACACTCCCCTGCCCTACCAGTTGCCACTGCCCTTCCCGCCCCGTGGCCAGGTGCAGCCGCTGCTCGCTGGCCGGCAGCTGCATTGAACCGCCCGAGGACGCCCAAGATGCTGGATGTACGCCAGTTGAAGTACACGGTGAGCCGCATGGCCCCGGAAGAAATCCGTGAAGCGGTGGAAGAACTACGCCTGGAAGGCCTGGTGACCGATGGCAAGACGCCGTTCGGACGCCTGCATTTCAATACCTGCCTGGCCGAGATCGAGGCCCTGTTCCAGCGCGCCGGCTATCACCGGCAATTGGACGTGGTGGGTTACCAGGGCCAGGCCTATGCCCTGTTCGATCCGTCCCGTTGGGAGCCGGTGCAGGTGCTGAGATGGCTGAAGGAGTATGTGGACTCGCGCGAGGTGGAAAGCGCGTAGGGTGGGCTTTCAGCCCACCGGCAGGCGTGAACGTGAGCTATAGCTCGAGATGGAAAGGCCTTGCCATCGAACCGTCTCAACGCTTCTGCGCGTAGGCCATGAACAGCCCGCTACCGACGATGATAGCGATGCCCAGCAGGCCGATCTGGTCCGGCGCGTGGTTGAACAGCAGCAACCCGAGCAATCCGGCGAAGACGATCTGCCCATAACCGAAAGGCGCCAGCAGCGGTGGCGACGCATGGCGAAAGGCCTGGGTCAGCAGCATGTGCCCGCCCATGCCGCAGGCGCCCAGGGCCAGCATCAGCAGGCTGTGTCCGAGGCTGTCGGGCAGATGCCAGAAGAACGGCACCAGAGCACTCATTATCAGCGTGTTGGTCAGGCCGGTGATGAAATTGGTGGTCGCGGCGCTATCGGTGCGGCTGAGGATGCGCGTGGTCAGTTGGTAGAAAGCGAAGCAAACAGCCGCCGCCAGCGGCAGAAGGATGGCCGGAGTGAACAGCGCACCACCCGGCCGCACAATCAACAGCACGCCGCCAAACCCCACCAACACAGCCGCCCACTGCCCACGCGACACCCGCTCACGCAGCAAGGGCACCGATAGCGCAGTGACCAGCAACGGTGCCAGGAAGATCACCGACGTCGCCTCCGCCAACGGGATGTAGCGCAGCCCGGTGGTGAACAACAGGCTGACCCCTATCAGACACAGGGCCCGCACCACCTGCAGCAACGGCCGCTTGGTCCGCAGTACTCGCCCACCTTCGCGCGGCAGCAGATACCCCGCCATCAGCAAGGTGTGCACCAGGTAGCGCACCCACACCACCATCACGATGGGATAGAAGGCCGACAGGTACTTGGAGATGGCGTCATGACTGGAAAACAGAAAAGTAGCCAGACAGACCAGCACGATGCCTTTCAGGGGCTGGTCGATGCGCTGCGGCAAATGGCTCTGGGAACTCATGAGGCGATCCGGAGGGTCTGCCAAGAAGAGCTTGGTAGCAGACTAATGATTAGGCGACTCAAGATATCGACTAAGCCTGCATCACTCAAGAGTCGACAGATATGCAAGCCCCTGCGTGAGCACACCTACTCACCGACACCAAGCAGCTGAAGCCTTCATCAGCGCGGTGAAAGCCGAACAGGCCCAGGTTTCCAGCTGATCGATCGCGCTCCCGGTCACTTTGTAGTACGACCATCATGTACAGCCAGTTGAATTACACTTATCATTCAACGCATCGAAGACAGCCCTCCACCCCAAGGAGCCTTCCATGCAATCCATCGTCATCGCCGGTTACGCCCGTTCGCCCTTCCACTTCGCCAAGAAGGGCGGTCTGATCAACCTGCGCCCGGACGACCTCGCCGCCCAAGTGGTAAAGGGCCTGGTGGAACGCCTGGACGTAGACCCAAGGGAAATCGAGGACCTGATCCTGGGTTGTGCCTACCCGGAAGCCGAGCAAGGCATGAACCTGGCGCGCATTACTGGCTTTCTTGCCGGCCTGCCGGAAACCGTTGCGGGGGCGACGGTCAATCGCTTCTGTGGTTCCTCCATGAGCGCCATCCATTTCGCCGCCGGGCAGATCCAGTTGGGCGCGGGCGAAGCCTTCATCTGCGGCGGCGTGGAGTCCATGACCCGCGTGCCCATGGGCGGCTTCAACATCTCACCCAATCCGACGCTGGTGAACGGCTACCCACAGGCCTACATGGCCATGGGTCATACCGCCGAGGTGGTCGCCGGTCGCTACGCCATCTCCCGCGTCGACCAGGAAGCCTTGGCGGTGGAGTCTCACCGCAAGGCTACCGAGGCGCGGACGCAGGGCCTGCTGCAGGACGAAATCATTGCTGCCGAAACACCTGATGGCCTGGTCACCGAAGATGGCTGCATACGTCCAGGCACCAACCCGGAAGCCCTGGCGCAATTGAAGCCGGCCTTCGGCGGCAGCGTCACGGCGGGTACCGCCTCTCCCCTGACCGACGGCGCAGCCGCGGTATTCGTGTGCACGGAGGCGTTCGCCAAGCGCTGGAACCTCGACATCCTGGCTCGGATAAAGGCCGTAGCCGTAGTTGGCTGCCCGCCGGAAATCATGGGCATGGGTCCGCTCTACGCCACCCGCAAGCTGCTACAGCGTTCGGGCCTCCAGGCAAGCGACATCGACCTCTTTGAAATCAATGAAGCGTTCGCCAGCCAAGCCCTCGCCTGCATCCGGGAACTCGAGATCGATCCGCAGAAGGTGAACCTGGACGGCGGCGCCATGGCCATCGGCCATCCGCTGGGTGCTACTGGCGCCCGCATCACTGGCAAGGCGGCCAGCCTGCTCAAGCGCACCGGCGGCCGGTACGCCATCGCAACCCAGTGCATCGGTGGCGGCCAGGGCGTCGCCACCCTGCTGGAAGGCGCGTGATCGTTCAGCCAAGGCACCCGGTTCGGTGCCGTGGCCGATTTCCGCTCGCGCGGCAGGGGATGTGAATTACAATCGCAATATCAATCTTCCCCACGAGGTGACCGCCATGCGCTACCCCGAAGACCACAAGGCCGAAACCCACAAACGTATCGTCGCCGAGGCGTCTCGTCGCTTCCGCGCCGACGGCATCGACGCTACCGGTCTGCAACCGCTGATGAAGGCCCTTGGCCTGACCCATGGCGGCTTCTATGCGCACTTCAAATCCAAGGATGCCCTGGTGGAAGAGGCTCTGCAGGCAGCAGCGAATGACGCCAATGCCCAGTGGGCCAAGGCGTTCACCAAGGAAGAACCGCTGAGAACCTTCTTCGAGCGCTACCTCTCGCCCCAGCACCGCGCCCACCCCGAGCAGGGCTGCCCACTGCCGACCATGTCGGCCGAAATGGGCCAGCGCGGCAATGCCAGCCCCATCACCGATGGCGTACTGACCAGCCTGCTGGAGCTCATGGAGAAGGAAACCGGCAGCGCAGAACAGAGTCTGGCAATGCTCGCCACCCTGGTGGGTGCTCTGACGCTGGCCCGCAGCGTGGCCAGCGAGGAACTGTCCGACCGCATCCTGGACAGCGCCCGCCAAACCCTCCTCGCCCAGGTCGAGGCTGCACAAGCCGCCAAGGCCTGACTGCACCACCATCCGTCGCCGCCCTCGGCATTCAGCGAGGGCGGCCTATGCTTTCCAGGTAGGGCTAAAACCGGCTGCACCTGGGTTGCACCCTCCCTCGTCAAGCCGGCCAAGCCTCGCGAAACGCCCGTAAATTCGAGCCTTCGCACCAATCAGGTGCAACCATTTCGCGTCATTGAGACGACCTTTCATCCGCTGATCGTCGCCAGATATACGACCTTTGGTTGCACCCGGTTGCACCCCTTGTAGGACATCGCTAATCTTTGCGCCGCTACTGCCGTACGACCACGGCTGAAAAGAGGACAAGAAATGGCTACGAGCACCACCCTTGGCGTGAAACTGGACGAGGCTACCCGCGATCGTCTCAAGGAAGCTGCGCGCAGGATCGAGCGCACCCCGCATTGGCTGATCAAGCAAGCGATCTTCAGCTACCTCGAGGCCCTGGAAAGCGGCATGACCCTTCCGGAACTCCAAGGCATTGCCCAGCGCCTGGCCGAAGGTGACCACGACGCGCTCGAAGCCCTCCCCGAGTCCACCCACCAGCCGTTCCTCGAATTCGCCGAAAGCATCCTGCCGCAGTCCGTGCTGCGCGCGGCCATCACCGCCGCCTACCGCCGCCCCGAGCAGGAAGCCGTGCCCATGCTGCTGGAGCAGGCCCGCCTGCCCGCCGAGATGGCTGACGCTGCCTACAAGCTGGCCTATGGCATCGCCGAGAAACTGCGCAACCAGAAAAGCGCTGGCGGCCGCGCCGGTATCGTCCAGGGCCTGCTGCAGGAGTTCTCCCTGTCCTCCCAGGAAGGCGTGGCGCTGATGTGCCTGGCTGAAGCCCTGCTGCGCATCCCGGACAAGGGCACTCGTGACGCCCTGATCCGCGACAAGATCAGCACCGGCAACTGGCAGCAGCATCTGGGCCAGAGCCCGTCGATGTTCGTCAACGCGGCCTCCTGGGGCCTGCTGATCACCGGCAAACTGGTATCCACCCACAATGAAGCCGGGCTGTCGTCCTCGCTGAACCGCATCATCGGCAAGAGCGGCGAGCCAGTGATCCGCAAGGGCGTGGACATGGCCATGCGCCTGATGGGCGAGCAGTTCGTCACCGGCGAAACCATCGCCGAGGCCCTGGCCAACGCCACCAACTTCGAAGCCAAGGGCTTCCGCTACTCCTACGACATGCTCGGTGAAGCCGCGCTGACCGAAGAAGATGCCCAGCGCTACTACGCCTCTTACGAGCAGGCCATCCACGCTATCGGCAAGGCTTCTCACGGTCGCGGCATTTATGAGGGCCCGGGCATCTCCATCAAGCTCTCCGCCCTGCACCCGCGCTACAGCCGCGCCCAGTACGAGCGCATGATGGGCGAACTGTACCCGCGCCTGCTGTCCCTGACCCTGCTGGCCAAA